>RFOJ01000255.1 GCA_009926705.1 Acidimicrobiia bacterium | reverse complement strand
AGAGCCGCATCGCAGTGGAGTTTGTCTGCCATGCCTCAGCGCGGACGAACTTCGGCACCGGGCTGCTCGAGGCTCTCAGCAGCCGCTCTGCCACGACCAAGCCTTCGCCGAACAGCCGACGACCAATACCGCGACCGCGAAAACCGGGGCTGACAGCGCCAAAGACGTAGCTGACTTCGTGTCGTGTTTCTGACGGCACGTGCACCACGTTCGCAACCCCGACGAGGCTCTCGCCGTGCCATGCGCCGAACGTGTGCGCAGACAGGTCGATCCCGAATGATGCGAACTCTTCGCGGAACTCGGCACCCGATTGCGCGACCGGATGCCCTTCGGCGGCGGATGCTTCGTTCAACAATTCGGCGAGAGCGTCGTAGTCGCCGTCGTTTAGCGGTCGAAAAGCGATTGTCACGGGTGGGAACTCAGGCAGCGATGGTGACGACGATTTTGCCGATGTTGGCGTTGGCTTCCATGTGCTGGTGTGCTTCGACAATCTGGTCGAGCGTGAACCGCTTGTCGATGATTGGCTTCAACACGCCGGCGTCAAAGTCGGGCAAGAGCGCCTCGGCAAACGCCTGTGAGACAGCGATTTTTTCTTCTTTCGGGCGGGGGCGCAGCACCGTGCCGATGATGGACGCTCGCTTGCCCATGAGCGAGGCGACGTTGAAGTCTTTCGACGGCCCGGCCATGGTGCCCACTTGGATGATGCGACCCTTCAGAGCCAAGCATGCGACGTTGCGAACGGTGTAGTCGCCACCAATCACGTCGAGCACAACGTCGACTCCCCTGCCTTGCGTGAAGTCGGCGACTTCTTTGACGAAATCTTGCGTGGTGTAGTCGACGACGAGCGATGCGCCGAGGTCGCGACAGGCCTGCACTTTGTCGACACCACCGCGCGCACCCGAGCAGGTGACGATGATGCGTGCGCCCATGGCCCGACAAATCTGAATTGCCGCCGTACCCACGCCTGAGGCACCTGCGTGCACGAGGGCCGTGCCTCCGGGCTTGAGGCCGCCCTGCAACACGAGCGCATCCCACGCAGTGATGAACACCTCAGGTATCGCCGCCGCATCGGCGAGCGACATGCCGCGCGGCGTGCGCATGGCCTGTGCT
>RFOJ01000254.1 GCA_009926705.1 Acidimicrobiia bacterium | reverse complement strand
ATCGGCGTGTACCCGCGCGGATCACCCACCCACACCACGGTCGAGTACTGCGGAGTGAAACCGACGAACCACGCGTTGGTGTTGTTGGCTTGCGTTCCGGTCTTGCCGCCAGCGGGGCGCTCGTCAGCGAGCGGTGTGCGACGAGCAGTGCCACTGCGCAGCACACCACGCATGATGTCGACAGTGCCGACGAGCGTGTGAGCGCCTCGGTGCCGACGGGGTTCGGCTCGCGCTCCCACACGACGGTGGAATTGTCGCGTTCCAAGATGCCCTCCAAGAAGTACGGCTCGTGGTGCACACCGAGGTTGGCGATGGTCTGGGCGCCGGCGGCCATGTCGACCACACTCAACTCGTTGGCACCAGTCGCCAGTGATGCGTACGGATACACCGGGTACTTCTCTGGCGTCAGCCACTCGCTCGCCGACATCGCGTAGATGCGGTCGACCACTCGATTGAGCCCGACAATCTGCGACAACTTTGCATACGCACAGTTGATTGAGAGCCAGGTCATGCGCCTCAACGAGCCGACGGGCTCGCTCACGCCATCTTCAATCAAGAAAGGCTCGTCGGGGTTCTCCGGATTTGGCAAAGTGCACGGAAGCGTGCCATCGATGAGGTCGTCGCTCTCGACCCCGGCTTCGAGTGCGGCAGCGAGGATGAACATCTTCACGCTCGAGCCCGTCTGTCGACGGCGCATCGCAAGATTCACCTCGTTCTCCCCTGCCTTGAACGGCTTGCCGCCCACCATCGCCCGAATCGCACCCGTCGAATTGTCGATGGTGACAAGCGCGGCCTGCGCGTTCACGCTGTTGTCGGGCAAGAGTTTCACGGCTTCGTCGGCGCTCGCCTGCACGTCACGGTCGAGCGTCGTATATATACGTAGACCGCCGCGGAACAACTTGGCATAGCGCTCTTGGTAGGTGGCGCCAAGCGTCGTCGACTGGTTGAGCAGATAGTCCTTCACCATCTCGGTGAAATGCGTGCGCTGCACCGGCTCGTCTGGCCGGCTGCGCACTCCCGTCGGCATGTTCTCGGCGGCACGACGCACGATCTGGTCGTCAGTGAGCGTGATGAAGCCCTCGTCACGTACGCGAGTCAGCGCGGTGACGAA
>RFOJ01000253.1 GCA_009926705.1 Acidimicrobiia bacterium | reverse complement strand
TCCACTTCTCCCGCTGCGGCTCGTGCGAGCATCGACAGCGCATCGCCGCGGTCGTCTCGAGGCGAAAGTCCGGCCGTGACGGCACCACGAAGGTTGCCGCGGCGAAGCACCGGAAGGACTTTGGCTTCGGGCTTGACCGCCATTACGGCGCCGGTTGCAAGCAGCGCAAACTCAGGCGACTCGGCGAGATTGCCTCGACCCAGAACGACCGTCACCTGACCCTTTGCCAGTTGCTCACGGACTTCGGCGGACGCGAGCACCTCGCTAACGACGCGCGCTTGGTCGCCCGGATCATGGCGCACCGACTTCCACGCATACGAGGAGAGCCCGGTCTCTCGGGGTGACACCTCGATGATGCGGGTACGCCGCTTTTCGGCGGCGTCGCGCAACCGCAGGTACAGAACGGGCAGTTCTTCCTTGACATCTGGCGCAAGCAGCACGACGGTGGGCGAAGAGCACGCTTCGGCAATGGTCGCTTGCGGCAACGCGAACACTTCTGCCGGCAGACCATCTCCAAGTTGTGCGTCGCGCGCCGTGATGCCGAGAGCGTCGGCGAGAAGGGCCCACGCGTAGGCATCTTCGTTGGTGCCGCGGGCGCCGCCCAACAGTCCGACCGCGCTCGGGCCGCGATCGTTGAGGACGGTCCGCAGAATGCGACCCGCCCGGTCGAGGGCGCTTGCCCAGGTCGTTTCGATGAGCGACTCGCCCGACTTGACCATCGGCGCTCCGACTCGGTCTTTTGAGTTCACGCTCTCAAAGTTGAATCGACCGCGGTCGCACAACCAACCCCAGTTGACCGACTCGATGTCGACACCTTGGTAACGCACGAGTTCGTCGCGGCTGCTCTGTACGACGGTGCGGCAACCAACACTGCACGTGGTGCAGGTGCTTTCCACCTGGTCGAGGTCCCATGGGCGGGCCTTGAAGCGGTACGGCGAGGCGGTCAAGGCACCGACCGGGCAAATCTGCACGGTGTTGCCCGAGAAGTAACTAGCGAACGGCTCGTCAGGGAAGGTCATCACCTGCGTGTTGTTGCCGCGGCTGGTGAACGAGATCAACGGGTCGCCAGCGACCTCACTCGCGAAGCGGGTGCAGCGGTCGCACAAGATGC
>RFOJ01000252.1 GCA_009926705.1 Acidimicrobiia bacterium | reverse complement strand
ATCTCGGCGAGTTGTTCGAAGTTCATGCGGTGACGGGTCTTGGGTGAAGATCGATCAGTTCTTGTGCAACGCGGCGTTGAGGCCGCCCCAACTGCCTGTGCGCACGACGGCCTCGACTGCACCGGTCTCTGAGTTTCGTCGGAAGAGCATGTTCGACACGCCCGACATCTCGCGTGCCTTGACCGTGCTGCCATCGGGTAGTCGAACGAGCGTGCCGGCCGTGACGTAGAGGCCGGCTTCGATGACGCTGTCGTCGCCGAGACTGATGCCAAGACCGCTGTTGGCGCCGAGCAGGCAACGCTCGCCGACGGTAATCATCTCTTTGCCGCCGCCCGAGAGCGTGCCCTGGATGGAAGCACCGCCGCCGATGTCGCTGCCATTGCCGACGACGACCCCGGCCGAGATACGACCTTCGACCATCGAGGTGCCGAGCGTGCCGGCATTGAAGTTGCAGAAACCTTCGTGCATCACCGTGGTGCCCTCGGCGAGGTGTGCGCCGAGACGAACACGGCTCGCGTCGGCGATGCGCACGCCGGATGGCACGACATAGTCGGTCATGCGTGGGAACTTGTCGACTCCGTTGACCGTGAGATGCTCGCCTTTGCGGCGCAACGCGTCGCGAACCTCGTCGAGCACGTCGAGCGCCACTGGGCCGATGCTCGTCCAGGCGACGTTGGGGAGCAGACCGAATACGCCGTCGAGGTTCAGCGAACGCGGTTTGGCCAAGCGGTGCGACAACAGATGAAGGCGGAGATAAACGTCGACCGTGTCACGTGGTGCAATCGTCGTGTCGATCTCGACCACGACCGGAACGATCTCGACGCCGCGACGCGCATCGCTCACAGGTGGGGGAGCCGCATCGCGCTCGTGTGCAGGACACGATTCGCCCCACCCGAGTCGTCGGAAGTGGGCATCGAGCACAACGCCGCTCGACGAAACGGTGGCCGTACCGACACCCCAAGCTCGGGAGGTCGCGCTCGTCGATGTTGAACTCATTCGGTGACCTCCGGACGCAGCGTCGGAAACAGGATGACTTCGCGAATCGACGACACGCCGGCGATCAGCATCGTGAGGCGGTCAATGCCGATGCCAAGCCCACCGGTGGGTGGCATGCCGAACTCGAGCGCC
>RFOJ01000251.1 GCA_009926705.1 Acidimicrobiia bacterium | reverse complement strand
CTCCTCGACCTGCTCCACGCTCGTGCGAGCGGCGTACCAACGGTTCTGCGGCGTGTTCACCCCGTGAAGGCTACGAGCCGAGTTTGACCCAACCGCCGACGAGGCCGCTCATGAAACCGCCGTCGACCTGCACGTCGGTGGCGTTGAGCCACTGCAACACGGGGTCGGAAACAAAGAGCAGCACGCGCGCAATGTCGTCGACAGTCGCGTCGCGACCGGTTTCGCGCGTCACGAGGTCGAGCACGGCGCCGATCGACTCGCGGAAGTCTTTGAGAATCGGCGTGCGCACGGGCCCAGGGCTCACCGAGTTGACTCTCACGCCGTGCTCACGGAGGAATCTGCCGTGCTGTTTGGTGAGCACCACGACGCACTCTTTGGAGAAGTCATAGGCGCGCTTGCCGTCCATCGGGTGGTCCTTGACCCATGCGACGCCGGTCTCATAGTCAGGGGTGGCAAGCAACCGCTGAATCTCGTCGAGGTGCGCCTGCCATTGTGCGCCGGCGATCGACGCCACATTGGTGACGGCTCCCCCGCTTCGCATGCGACCAACGAGCAGTTCGGTGAGCATCCTCAAACCGAGCACGTTGACGCGCATCGTGACCTCAGGGTCGGCGGTGCCTGGAACACCGGCGATGTTGAGCAACACGTCAATATCACCGTCGATCTGTCGCGCAGCGCCTGAGATGGTGCCGGGGTTGGTCATGTCGATGCGGATGAACTGTGCGACCTTCAAGTCGACGGGGTTGCGGTCAAGCGCAACGACGTGTGCGCCGGCCTCGAGCAGCAACTCGGTGGTGCGGTGGCCGATACCTGACGCAGCACCAGTGACAATGACACGCTTGCCGGCAAAGCCGTAATGGGGTGTGCGCGGCACGCTGGCGTTTGTCGACGCCGCAGCCGACGTTGCGGCGCTCAGTGGGTTTCTCCGCGGCGGTACGGAATGCCCGCCATCGCCGGCGGTCGGAGGCGCTGACTTGCGGTGGCGAGCACCACGAGGGTCGCGAAATACGGCAGAGACTGCGTGAGCGACTCAGGCACGTCTTTGACGGTCAAGTACGCATACGCGGAAATGACTGCGATGAACGCGGTAACAATGCCGCGGGTGGTCTTGCGATTGACCACCGCGAGCACCACCAGCAA
>RFOJ01000026.1 GCA_009926705.1 Acidimicrobiia bacterium | reverse complement strand
AGCGCCATCACGAAGAGCGCGGTGTCTTCCTTCACGAGCAAGATAAGCACCACCGCACCCGCATACTGCGCCCATCGGTACGCGAGTGCCGCGTAAATAGCCCACGCGATGAGCGGCGCGAGCGCCGAGTCGGGATGGAAGTTCTCCATGCCCGTGTAGGTGAGCGCCGGGTGCAACAGATACGCCACGACCGCAACGCAACTCATCGGCAACGAACCGAGCAGCATGCGCGCGGTCTTCCACACGGGTAACGCGCCCAGACCGAGCACGACCGCTTGCACGACAAACAGCAAACCTGTCGAGCCAATCACCCAGTAGAGCGGCACCAACGGCAACAAGATGAACGAGGTGTGGTCACCGAAGAGATTGCGCCCCATCAACGTGACGAACGGGGCTTTGCCTTGGGAGAGCAACCAGATGCCCTGGTCGTAGAGGCCGAAGTCGTACGCCGATGTTCCGAGGCCGAAGTGGTCGCGTGTCGTTCTCACCGCGAGACACACGGTGTAAGCGACAGTGAGCGACGCTGCGATCGCGTGCCATCGGCTCAGCGTTCGCACCCGCACGACCAGCGACTCCACCGCCTGGCGGAGGTCGGCAGCCATGATGCTGTTCTAGTCGGCTGTCTTCTCTAGTCGGCGGTGGCGGTACCGGTGTCGCCTGGCTTCACATCATCTCCTGGCTTTGTTCCGCCGCCAGCAGGGCTCGCTCCCCCTCGCACGGTGCGCGCGATGGCCGAGAGCATGCCGTTGACGAACTTGCCGGAGTCGTCGGTGCCGTACCGCTTGGCAAGACCAACGGCCTCGTTCAACACCACCGCCATGGGCACCTCGGGCCGACCGAGCAGTTCAAACGTTGCGATACGCAGCACGTTTCGGTCGGTGGCAGCCATGCGATCGATGGTCCACGAGTGGCTGTGCGTCGAGATGAGCTGATCGATGCGTTCCCGATGCGCGCTCACACCATCAATCAGCGTGGTGGTGAGGTCATCAAAGGGCACTTGGATGCGCGACACCACGTCGGCCGTCGAGCAGTTCCGCAGGTCGGACTCAAACAGCACGTTCAGCGCGCGCTCGCGTGCGTCGGAGCGCGGGTCGAAGTCGCGGTTCCAGTCGTCTTCGTCGGAAACGGGAAGCGTCACTTCTTCGTCCGACAAAAGAGGCCTCGCCTCAGACTCGCGTGATGTAGTCGCCGGTGCGAGTATCGACCTTCACCTTGTCGCCGATGTTCACGAACAGCGGTACTTGGATGACCTTGCCGGTCTGCAGGGTGGCCGGCTTGCGGGCACCCGAGACGCGGTCACCCTGGATACCCGGCTCGGTCTGCGCGATGGTGAGCTCAACTGAAGCAGGAATCTCGACGGCCACGATCTCCGTGCCGTAGAGCGCGATTTGTGCGGTCGCCGATTCGACGAGGTAGTCGGCAGCGTCGCCGAGCGCGACGGGGCTCACGTTGATCTGCTCGTAGGTGTCGGTGTCCATGAAGACGAAGTCGTCGCCTTCCTTGTAGAGAAACTGCATGTCGCGACGATCGATGATCGCCTGCTCAACTCGCACGCCGGCATTGAATGTGCGCTCGATGACCGCGCCGGTACGCATGTTGCGCAACTTGGTGCGCACGAACGCGCCACCCTTGCCGGGCTTGACGTGCTGGAATTCGACGACGTTGAAGAGCCCCTTATCGAGCTCGAGCGTGACGCCGTTCTTCAGTTCGTTGGTGCTAATTGCAGGCACGAGATGTCCTTTGGTGATGCGGTGAGTATGTCGCAGCCGGTGTCAGTGACGACCACGAGGTCCTCAATTCGCACACCGCCGAGCCCTTCACGATAGACCCCAGGTTCGACCGTCACTACTTCACCGCTTTGCAACGGCTCGGGCATCGCGGTTCGCACCCACGGTTGCTCATGAATCTGCAAGCCGACTCCGTGACCGGTCGAGTGGATGAACTCGCTGCCAAAGCCGGCGTCGACGATGATGTCGCGGCAGGTCTTGTCGACGTCACCTGCGGTCATTCCGGCGCGCACCGCCGCAAGACCCGCCAATTGCGACTCGCGCACCACGTCGTGCATGCGCCGCAACACCGGGTCGACTTCGCCAATCAGATAGGTGCGCGTCATGTCGGAGTGGTAGCCGTCGACCAGGGCCCCGACGTCGATGACGACGAGATGACCTTCTTCGATCACGGTCGCCGTCGGGCGGTGGTGCGGTCGCGCACCGTTGGCGCCGGTCGCCACGATGGTGTCGTAGCTCGGGCCGTCGGCACCGTGGCGACGCATGCGATATTCGAGTTCGTCGCGCACGTCACGCTCGGTCGGACGACCAGACATCATCGGCACCACTTCGGCGAGCGCAGCGTCGGTGCACGCCGAAGCGCGTCGCATACGGGCAATCTCGGCCGACGACTTACGCCTGCGGAGCTGCTGCACCACGCCACCGAGCGCCACCAGGTTTGCCGAGGTCTGCCCGCGAAGGGTTTCATATTGCGCGTGTGTCACCTCTGTCGGGTCGACGGCGACAGCACCGGCACCTGACAATGACTGCTCCATCCCCTCGCGCAACGCCGCTGCGCTGGTGCCCACCACGACACGTGCGGCCGCACCAGCAGCCGCGAGCTGCGCTCGTGCCTGCTCGCCGTACCGACCGTCGGTCACGAGCACCATCTCGTCGCGCCGGACGATGAGTGTGCCTGCCGAGCCAGTGAAACCGGTCAACCAGCGGATGTTGTTGAGATCAAAGACCACCAGAGCGTCGACCTTCGCCGACTCAACCGAGGCCGCTGCACGGCGAGCCAATTCTTCGCGCACAAGCGCGTCACGTCCGGCAACAGTGAGTGGCGGAAGCTGCGACGAGAGGTTCGTGTTCGTCACGGGTGCACCACCAGGTATTTGACCATTGCCTCGACACCGAGCACGTACGAATCTGCGCCAAACCCCGCAACCGTACCGATTGAGACCGGTGCGATGACACTCTCATGTCGCCACGGCTCGCGCGCGGCCGGGTTGGAGATGTGAACTTCTACCACCGGTACCTTTGCACTCTTCAGGGCGTCATGCAGACTCCACGCGAAGTGCGTGAACGCACCAGCGTTGAGCACGATTCCCTGGTACTTGCCAGGGGCGGCGTGCACCAAGCCGATCATCGTGGCGAGATCATTGGTTTGTTCGCTGTCAACTGCATATCCGTGCCCTTCGGCAACCTTTGCAGCACGAGCGACGTGCTCAGCGAGCGTCATGCTGCCGTAAACCGCCGGCTCACGAGTACCGAGCAAGTTCAGATTCGGCCCGTGCAGCAAGAGCAAGCGGCCGTGCGTCGCGGGCATGAGATTCAGGGTACTGAGAGTGCGTCGAATGCTTCGTGCACGGCACGCTCACTCACGTCGTGCACCGTCTGGATTCCGCTCCCAGAGTCGAGCACGAAAGTGAGACCATCGACGGCCTTCTTGTCATGCTTCATAAGTTCGAGCAACGATGCGCGCTTCACGTCGCGCGGCACCTCGACAGAGAGACCGTAATGGCCGACAATCACTTCACGGTGGCGAGCGACTCGTGCCGAGTCGATACGACCGAGAGCCTTCGCGAGGTGCGCCGCGAACATCATGCCGACGGCAACTGCTTCGCCGTGGGCGAGGCGGAAGCTCGTTGCGATCTCGAGTGCGTGACCAAGCGTGTGGCCGTAGTTCAGCACCGCTCGCCTGCCCGACTCACGTTCGTCGGCAGCAACCACTTCTGCCTTGATTTCCACACACCGTGCCACACGCGAATCAAGGTCGAGCGCGAGGAGGTCGTCACCGGTCAAAAAGTGGTACTTCGCCATCTCGCCGCGACCACACCGTTGCTCGCGTTCAGGCAACGACGCAAGGTGGCTCGTGTCGCAGATGACTCCGCTTGGCTGCCAGAACGCACCGACCAGGTTCTTACCGGCGGCGATATTGACGCCGGTCTTGCCGCCGATCGCCGCGTCGATCATGCCGACGAGGGTCGTTGACACGTGCACCACACGTATGCCGCGATGCCACGACGCTGCCGCAAAGCCGGCCACGTCGGTGATCATTCCGCCACCGACGCCCACCACCATGTCGTTGCGGGTGATGCCTGCGGCTGCGAACTCGTCGCAGAGACGCTCGATCGTTGCGAGCGTCTTGTGCTCTTCGCCGTTCCCGACGACATGTCGCGAAACGCTCACGCCTTTTGGCAGATGCGGGCCGATATCAACGGGCACGCCCGTCTGAGTGATCAACGCAATTCTGCGAACTGACGACGGAACGAGCGACGCCAGTTCAGCGACTGCCCCCGCACCGACCACCACGTCGTACGAGCGATCGCCAAGCCCAACACAGACGCGACGGGTCATGATGCGTGCGCCTTCTCGACTACGGCAAGCACTTCATCGACCACCACGTCAATCTGCTTGTTCGCGGTATCGATTCGAACGTCAGCGACCGATTCGTAAAGCGATCGTCGCTGCGCATCCATCGCCGTCAGACGCTCCTCGGGTTGTGCATCGAGTAACGGGCGGTGTGCACCACGTGCCGTGCGTTGCACGAGCGTGCTCAGATCGGCGTCGAGCCACACCACACAGCGGGCTTGCTCGCTCATGAGCGTGCGATTCTCCGCTGACAGCACGGTGCCACCGGCTGCAGCAATCACTGCCCCGTTACGAGCAAGTGCCTCGCGCACGGCGAGCGATTCAAGTCGGCGGAACTCCACTTCACCGTTATCGCCGAAGATGTCTCGCACCGACTTGCCGGCTTGCGCGACGACGAGGTCGTCGGTGTCGACAAACTCGACCGAAAGCTTCTTGGCAAGTCGCTTACCGACCGTCGTCTTGCCCGAGCCCATCATGCCGACGAGCACGATCGGTTTCGACATCACTGGCGCAGTGACTCGGTGAACGAATGGGCGTTGCGCACGAACTCGCCGACGGAGTCACCGCCAAACTTTCGTTGCGCCTCTCCGGCGAGCACAAGCGCAACCATGGTCTCTGCAACGACCCCCATTGCGGGCACCGCCGTGACGTCGGTGCGCTCCTTGAAACTGACGGTTTCTTCTTTCGACACCACATCGACGGTCTTCAACGTCGGACGATTCAACGTAGAAAGCGGTTTCATCGCGGCACGCACCACGAGCAACTCGCCGGTCGTCATGCCGCCTTCGGTGCCGCCAGCCTTCGACGATTCGCGGCGGTAGGTGCCGCTCTGTTCGTCCCACGAGATGGCGTCGTGCGCCTCGCTGCCTCGCTTGGCTGCACCGACGAATCCGTCGCCGATCTCGACACCCTTTACTGCTTGGATGCTCATGATTGCCTGCGCGAGCATGCCGTCGATCTTGCGGTCCCAATGCACGTGACTGCCGAGCCCGACGGGTAGTCCGTAGGCCAGCACCTCGACGACGCCACCGAGACTGTCGCCATCTTTTGCGGCCGCCTCGATCTCGGCAATCATCGTGGCTTCGGCGCTCTTGTCGAAGCATCGCACCGGTGATTCGTCAATCATCGGAAGATCTGCTGGCTTCGGTCGCGCGTTAGATGACGTCGACGCACTGCCCATCGACACCACGTGCGAGACGATCTCTACACCAATCTGCTTGAGCAACAACTTGGCGAGCGCGCCTGCCACCACTCGTGCACTGGTCTCGCGCGCACTCGCGCGTTCAAGCACGTCGCGAGCGTCTACGAAGTCGTACTTCTGCATGCCGGCGAGGTCGGCGTGACCGGGTCGCGGTTGGGTGAGCGGCTTCTTCGTCGCACCAGGGTGCGGCGACATTTCTTCATGCCACACGTCGCTACGGAACCATTCGGTGTTCTTGATGAGCACCGCGACTGGCGAACCGAGGGTGCGACCATGGCGGATACCACCGATCAATTCGAATTCATCCTGTTCGAACTTCTGTCGCGGCCCACGACCAAAACCAAGGCGCCGCCGCGCCAATTCGGCAGCGATGTCAGCTGTCGTGACGGGCAGGTTGGACGGCAAGCCCTCGACAATGACCATGAGCGCTTGACCGTGACTCTCGCCGGCGGTCAAGAAGCGCAACATGCGCAGAGAATTCTACCGCTGTGATTTTGCAAGCTCAGCGAGCGCAGCGCGTCGCATGAGCGCGACGTCGGGTCGACGAGCGAGCCAGAGCTCTTGCTGTCGGGCCGCTTGGGCACACAACATGTCGAGGCCGTCGACGACCGTGCAACCCCGCTCGCGCGCGGCGCGCAACAGCGGTGTCTCGAGCGGGTGGTACACCGCATCGAGCACGCAGTGGTGAGATACGAGCCCCTGAGGATTGAACGGAACCGCATCCGGCGCGACACCCGCCATGCCCTGCGGCGTTGTGTTGATGATGGTGGCGCACTGCCCCACCTTGTCAATCTCGACGGGTTTCGTGCTCCCCGCACGCACCGTGTTGCCGATGGCAACGGTTTCGTCTCGTCGCTCGGGCGTGCGGTTGGCGACCTGCACCGAAGAGCCGGCTCGGGCGAGTGCTGCCACCACCGCTCGCGCCGTGGCTCCGGCTCCGATCACAGCGACGGTCGAAAGATCCGCGCCGGCGGCTCGGAGCGCGTCGACGCAGCCGACTCCGTCGGTGTTGTGGCCGACCAGCGAGCCGTCAGCCTCGCGCACGATGGTGTTTGCGGCTCGCACGAGTCGTGCCTCATCGTCAATGCGATCGAGTGCCGAAAGCACCATTTCTTTGTGCGGCATGGTGACGGAAAGCCCCGCGATGCCGAGCAGGCGCATCGCGTCAATGGCGGCTGCGGCGTGTGCGGGATCGACCTCGAACGCCGTGTACACCCAGTCGTCGCCGTGCGCTGCGAACGCAGCATTATGAATTGCCGGTGACAGGCTGTGTCGCACGGGGCTACCGATGACGGCCGCCACTCGGGTGCGTGACGTGGGCATCATCGCAGCGCTCCTGACGTCACGGAAGGATTCCTGCAGCCTGCGCCGTCGCCACGTTCTGCTCATGCAGGCGATACGTGGTCGAGAACGCATGACGACCCTCGGTGTCACGTAGCACGTAAAAGAGCAAGCGGCACTGTTCGCGCTTTTCTCGTCGGTTCCGCGCGGTGCACAACGGGTCGTCGTCCGTCGGGTCGTCTGCGGGGTTCATCGCCGCAATCAGCGAGGCCTCACCAGGGTTGGCAATGGGCGTTGGCGGAAGCCCCTTGCGCAGATACACGTTGTACGGAGAATCGGCCGCCTTCAAGTCAGAGAACGAAGCTCCTTCGGCGGCGCCGTAGTACAGCGCCGCATCGATCTGAAGCTCCATGTCGAGCTCCAATCGATTGTGGATGACGCGCGAGACGAGCGCTCGCTCCTCTGCCACTTTCACTTCTTTCTCGATGAGTGAGGCGATGATCAAGATTTCGTACGGCGTTCGCCCGAGTCGCTGCGCAGCAGCCTCGATGTCGTTGGCGAGAGCACGTGTGCGCATCTCTTCGATCATGCGACCGAGCACGTCTTCTTCAGTCTCGTAGGCAGCCACCCTGTAGAGAGCCGGGAACAAGAGGCCTTCGTACGAGGTGACACCCTCTGGCCTGAACGGCGCAGGCAGAGTGTTTGCGTCGAGCACCGCTTGCACGTCGGCGACAGTGAAGCCCGGTGCATCGCGTTCGAGGCGCGCCGCAACTTGCGCCGTGGTGAAGCCTTCGGGGAAGACGACCTCAACTTCAATCACGTCGTTGTCCGCCGGTGTTACGACTTCACCAGGCGAATCCACTTGATCAGTGAGCGACCGCACCTGCCAGCCAGCCCACGCAATGAAGATGACAGCGACAACCGCTAATCCTGCGAGTATCTGGCGCGAGTATCGACGCAAGTCGGGCAACATTCCGTCGACGTCGGAGTCGTCATCAGGTCGCGCCGGATCCCACGGATCCTCGGTCCACGGCCGCTCAGTCATGAGCGGCCCCTCAAGCCCCGTCGCTCAGTCATGCGCGGCCCCACAAGCCCGTCGCTCGGTCATGAGCGGCCCCACAAGCACGTGGCTCGTTCACCGTTGTGGCTCCCTCGCCAGCTGGTTGCGCCGATGGTCAATGAATGACTGCAGCATCACTGCCGCCGCCACTTTGTCGACCACTCGCCGACGCGCGTCAGCCTTCATCTCCAGTTCCATCAGCGAACGGTCGGCCGTCTTCGTCGTGAGTCGTTCATCATGTAGGTGCACGGGCACTTCAAGCACCGCCCGCAACTGTTCGGTCTCCTGTATCGCGCTCTCCGCGGCCGCCGTCACCTTGCTGTTCAAGTTGAGTGGCAGTCCGACCACGACTGCTTGCGCTTCGTACTCGGCGACGAGCGCACGAATCTTTGCGTGGTCGTCCTTGCGCGATGCCCCTCGTTGCACGACGGTGAGCGGTGTCGCTACGCGCTCGTCCGGGTCGCAGAGCGCCACACCGATGCGCTTGCTGCCGAGATCAAGCCCGAGACAGCGCATCACTACGAGCGCCGTGCGGCCTCGACCGCTTTCGTCGCCGTCATGAGCGCGTCGTCGAGTGCGGCTGGGTTCTTGCCGCCGGCAGTCGCTATGTCGCCCTTGCCGCCGCCACCGCCGCCGACCTGCTTGGCTGCATCTTTGATGAGGTCACCAGCCTTCAATCCGCTGGCCGGCGCCACCGCAGCCACGAGCGCAACGCCACCCGAGTCAGACACTCCACCGAGCACGACAGCTTCGATGCCCTTGTTCGAACGTACCGAGATGGCGAGATCTCGCAAATCTGCGGGCGCCAAGCCGTCGACGCGAGCGACGAGCACACCGTTCGACGCACGAGCAGCAAGATCATTTGCCTGCGAGCCGAGCTGGGCTTGACGCAGTTTCTTTACCTCGTCGGCGAGCGACTTTGCATGATCGACGGCGCGCTGTGCGGCCGCGACGATGCCGTCGGGCTTGGCGCCCAACACCTCGGCCGCGTTCGCCAGCGCATCGGCGGCATCGAGCATGTAGCGAACCGCATTCTCTCCCGTCACTGCCTCGATACGGCGCAGGTTAGATCCGATTGACCCTTCGCTGACGATCTTGATTGGGCCGATATCTCCGGTTGCCGACACATGGGTTCCGCCACACAACTCGAGCGAATGACCAGCCTCCAGCACACGCACGGTGTCGCCGTACTTATCGCCGAAGAACGCAATGGCGCCCTTGTCGGTTGCCGCTTGCTTGCTCATCTCCGTGGCAGAGACACGACTGTTCGAGAGCACCTCAGCATTGGCCATTTGTTCGATGCGACGAATCTCTGCTGGCGTGACCGCCTCGTAGTGGCTGAAGTCGAATCTCAGGCGGTCGGGCGCGACAAGCGAGCCTGCTTGCTTGACGTGATCACCGAGCACTTCACGCAACGCCCAGTGCAGCACGTGCGTGGCGGTGTGATTGCGTCGCGTCGAAGCGCGCGCAGCAG
>RFOJ01000250.1 GCA_009926705.1 Acidimicrobiia bacterium | reverse complement strand
CAACATTGACCAGCTGACTCCGGGCAGCGGGCTGAACGCTGCGTTCAATTACGTCCGCAACAGCGTGAAAGTGGTGGTCGATGCGTTCACCGGCGACGTCACCTTCTACGTGGTCGACCAGGAAGATCCAATCATTCGCGCCTGGGCCAAGGCATTCCCTGACCTCTTCACCGACGTGAGCGAAGCCCCTGCCGATCTCGCGAGCCACTTCCGCTATCCGGAAGATCTCTTCCGCGTGCAGACCAACGTCTACGGCCGATACCAATTCGATGATGCGACACTGTTCTTCAACCGAGATGCAGCATGGAGCGTCGCCCAGGCTCCTCCGACGGAGCCTGAAGCGATCAGTGGTGTCGTCGGTGCAAGCGGAATCGCTGGGGTCGACAGCATCGACGTCAGCGACGCGAGTGTGCTGCGATTCGAGCCGTACTTCACGATGTTCCACGGCGGCGACGGTCTCGGCGCCCCGACGTTCTCGATGCTGCGACCGTTCGTACCGTTCTCCGCCGACAATGCGCGCAAGGAACTGCGTGCATTCATGGTGGTATCCAGCGACCCGAAGTCGTACGGCAAGATCGAGGTGTTCGAGCTCGGTGATCCGCTGCCCGAAGGCCCGGCCACCGTCGCCGCGGAGTTCGGAAGCGATCCTGTCATCGCGCAACAGATCACGTTGCTCGACCAACGAGGCTCGCGAGTCATCTTCGGCGACTTACAAATCGTGCCTGTGCAGCGAGGGCTCATGTACGTGAGGCCGCTCTTCGTGCGACCTGACGACCCGACCGCGAAGCAGATCTTCGTGCGGAAGTTCTTGGTTTCTTACAACAACCGTGTCGTCATGACCGACAGCTTGAGCGAAGGTGTCGCTCGACTCGTGCCAGGTTTCACCCAGAATCTTGGCGAGCGAGTGAACGACGGATCAGTCGCACCGGTCGATACGACCACTGGCTCGACCACCGATTCCGCAGGCGGCGCGACGCCGACGACTTCGACGTTGCCCTCAGTCGACACTTCGACGTTGACCGCGTCGGAGTTGCTCGCCCGCGCCGACGCGCTCTTTGACGAAGCCAATGCGGCACTCGCTCAGAACCCGCCCGACTTCGCCACATACCAGGCGAAGCTCGCGCAGGCCCGCGAGTTGTT
>RFOJ01000249.1 GCA_009926705.1 Acidimicrobiia bacterium | reverse complement strand
AGGCTATCGGCCTGGAACTGCTCGCTACATGCACCAACCTCGAGGCGACCATCCAGCTTTGGGAGTCGAAGTGTGACATCGTTGCTAAAGAGCAGGCGTGGAAGCCGCTGGGGTTGAAGTCGCGCGAAGACTTCATCAAGGCGGTGACGGGCCGCACCGAAAAGGCAGTCCGCCAAAAGATCACTAAGACTCAGGCGATTCGCGACCGTCGAGAATTGCACCCGCACGAGACGCAGCAGCAGACGGCGGATGCGGTTGGGTGCTCGCAGCAGATGGTCGCCAAGATCGACCGGATACTTACTACCCAAACTTGCGAAACGCAAGAAAAGGTAGTAGTGCCCGCGTGGGTGTCCGATCCGCACCAGCAAGCCGCCTTCCGCAAGTTGCCGGCTGACGAGCGCGACCGCCTAGAGGCGTTGCCCGCTGACGAGCGTCGCGGTGCCGTGCGTCGCGCCGCTATCGCCGCCGGCATCGTCAAGGTGCCCAGCGTTCTTGATCGTCTTCGCAAGCTTTGGGCCAAGGCATCGGATGCCGACCGCCGCACGTTCATGGATGAGGTGAGTCGTGGCCGGTGAATGGATTCCCATCGACTGCAACCTGGGCACGAAGCCCGAGGTGCTAGAGCTGGTGGACGAGACTGGCGAACCTGTTGAGGTCGTCGTCTATCGTCTCATCCAGTTGTGGTCGTGGGCGTCCATGAACACCGCTGACGGGACGATCCGCACCACACCGGCGCGGCTCGCAGCGGTGGCGGGAGGTGACGAGGCTTTTTGGCTCGCTGTTGAGCGCGTCGGCTGGGTGTCGTTTTTGAACGGCACCATCGTCATCGAGGGCTGGGAAAGGCGTTTTTCCCGTGCCGCAAAGGCGCGTGCGGAAAACGCGCGACGGGCGTGCGCTTATCGTGCGCGAAAAGCGCGACCACAGGACAGTACAGGAGAGGACAATACAGAAGAAGAAATACCGGCTGCGCCGGTTCCCACGAGCAAGCCGCCTTCGGCGTCTGGCTCGCGGGCGAAGCCTGCCGTTTCGTGGTCTGCGGACGACGGGTGGCAGGGCATCACCGACGTGGTGCGCTACACGGGCACCGACGACTACGACCAGGGCAACGCCGGCACGAACCTGTTCTGGGCGTACACCGAACCCGG
>RFOJ01000248.1 GCA_009926705.1 Acidimicrobiia bacterium | reverse complement strand
CTCGATGCCGACGAACGTGCCTGACCCGGAGTCGTTGCCCGACTTCAAAACGCGGATGGCGCCGTACAAGGAGCAACTCGGCGAGTGGTACGACCGCCCCCGACCGATCGACCAGCGCTACGTCGATGGAGATCCATTCTCACGCAAGGGAAATCCACGTCCCGGTCAGCGCGTGTGGATTCGTGCGGATGGCACCCTTCCGAACGATCCGGTGTTGCACTCCTGCATCCTCACCTATGCGAGCGACATGACACTCCTCGACACCGCGCTCATGCCACACGGCATCGGTTGGTCGGATGGATCGGTGCAGATGGCAAGCCTCGATCACGCAATGTGGTTCCATCGGCCGTTCCGTGCGGACCAGTGGATGCTGTATCAGCAGACGTCAATCTCGACGTCGAATGCTCGCGGGCTCGCCGAAGGCCACATCTTCACGCAGGATGGTCTGCTCGCAGTGACGGTCGTCCAAGAGGGACTGACCCGTCTGATTTCCAAGTCCTGACCGACGGTCAGCGGCGGGAGTCCATGAACATCCCGCGCAGTGCGGAGAAGTTCTCGACGCAGTGACCCGCGCCCAACACGACCGCTTCGAGCGGCTGCGGCGACATGTTCACCGGAACCTTGGTGTCGCGCTCGATGCGCTGGGCGAGTCCACGCAACATCGAACCACCACCAACGAGATACATGCCGCGGGTCAGGAAGTCCTGGGACAACTCCGGAGGAGCAACTGCGAGACATCGCACGACGGAGTCCACCATTTGTGTGACGACGTCGTCGATCGCCTCGCGAATCTCCTGCGGAGTGAGGATCACCGTCTTTGGAAGACCACTCACGAGGTCACGCCCGCGAACCTCGGCGTCACGCTCACGTGGCGTTGGCATCGCGCTTCCGATCGACTTCTTGATTTCCTCAGCGGTCCGCTCGCCGATCGCAAGTCCGTGCTCGCGTCGCACGTGTGCTTGGATCGCCGCATCGATGTCGAATGAACCGACGCGCACAGCTTCGAGCGCAACGATCCCACCGAGACTGATGACTGCTGTTTCGGTGGTTCCACCACCAATGTCGATGACCATGTTGCCGACGGGCTCGTTGATCGGAAGATCCGCACCGATCGCTGCAGCCATCGGCTGCTCCAACAACTGTGCGTCTGC
>RFOJ01000247.1 GCA_009926705.1 Acidimicrobiia bacterium | reverse complement strand
GGTGTAACGGTGGAAGTGTCCATACTCGGGTGTGTGCACGACACGCCCCAGTCGGCAGCAGCAAGCCCGCGTCGTGGCGTCGTGCTTCCACCGACCTACAGTCGGTAGAAGCATGACTTCACACACCACGGTGTCACTAGTGCGCCGACATGAGGCACGTGCGATAGTCACGGCTGGTGTCGCGTTCTTTTCGCTCTGCCTCGCGTGGATGTCGGTGCTGCCGCTCTTTGCAGGGCCGGACGAGCCGGCGAATTTCATCAAGTCGGCCGCAGTCGTGCGTGGCGAACTGGTCGGCACGCCGATTGATGCCAGCGCAACGACGTCCTTCTGGTCGACCTATGTGGATATTGATGCAAAGTTCGGCACGGCTCAGCAGGTGCCGTGGTGCTTCGTTGGCCAGCCACAAACCCCAGCCTGCGACAAGCCCCTCGCGGAACTCACCGCAGTAGAAGAACCTCGCACCGACATGGGCCGCTATCCAGCAATCGGATTCTTGCCCGCCGGCACCGGCACTCTGTTCGGACCGAGCGACCTCGGCGCTCGTGCAGCCCGAACAACAGCAGCTCTGACGTGTTGTGCCCTACTCGTGGCTGCAGCCGAAGTGCTGCGAAGACGAGGACGGTCAATCGTTCCCTTGCTCATCGCCGCCTCGCCGGGTGTGTTCTTCCTTTCTTCCGTGTCGAGTCCAAGCGGATTCGAGATCGCGGCCGCCATCGCAGGGTGGGTCGCTACGTGGGTCGCCGTCTCTGAAGGCTGGCGAGAACGATCGACAATCATCGTTTTCGTTATCGCAACATCACTACTCGTCGTCGCACGGCCAGCTGGTGTCGTAACGGTCGGCGTGATGCTCGCTGTGGGATACGTGGCGAGCGGACGCTCACTCATCTCGAGCGTGACTTCTGCCTGGAGACAATTCGTATGGCTCGTGGTCGCCGTCGCTGCGAGTGGTGCGTGGTACCTCGCCGTGTACGACGCGAACTTTGGTGTGCGACTCGATGTCGAGTCGCGTGTTGACAAACTCTCAACCATCGCATCTCGATCACTCGCCGACCTGCCGCGGCTCATCGGCGAATCCGTGGGAAATTTCGGTTGGCTCGACACACCTAGCCCCACGTTCGTCGTGTGGGGATTTGTAGCAGCAGGAGCCTCGATTGCTTGGC
>RFOJ01000246.1 GCA_009926705.1 Acidimicrobiia bacterium | reverse complement strand
CGAGGCGTGTCGTGGCTGTCGAGTATCAACCACGAGCGCAGTACTGCATCGAACGGCACGCCCGCCGTGAATGCGCGCATGGCACCGACCATCGCAGCGCCGTCACGCTGGGGAACGCCGAAGGGAGTACCGAAAAAATTCTCGGGGAATCCGGCAGGAAGTACATCTGCCCGCAACCACGACCACACCGGTCGAGTGAACGCTGAATACGCCATGATGCCGTGCCAACCGCCGCGCACCATGTCGACTCGCGGGTCTGGGAAGTGCTCACCGACCACGTAGACCTCGGCATTCTCTTCTCGACAAGCAGCGACGAACCCATCCGACACTTCGTGCGACACGTCGTGAGCGCCTCGTCGGCCAGCCATGTTCGCCACGTCAATGCGCCATCCATCGAGACCTGACTCTTCGTCGAGCCAGCGTCGCGCTACAGAGCCCTGCGCTGTGTACATGCGGTCGCGTAAGTCGTCGCTACCGAAGTTGAGCTTGATGAGTGACGAGACTCCGAGCCACGTCGCCGGTTTCTTGCCGTCGGGTGTGTCTTCAAAGTAGAAGTACTCACGCTCTGGCGCCTTCTCGTCGCTGATGGCCCGCTGGTACCACGCGTGCGATGACCCACAGTGGTTGAGCGTGAGGTCACCGAGCACTCGCATGTTCCACGCGTGCGCCTGTTTAGCCAGAGCAGCTAGGCCGGCGTCGCCGCCGAGTAGAGGGTCGACTTCTTCGAACGTCGCCGCGTCGTAGCGGTGCGCGCTGCGCGCGGTGAAGACGGGAGTGAAATAGACGACGTTGGCGCCGAGCTGAGCGACGTGGTCGAGATGCTCCGCGGCCCCATAGAGGTCTCCTCCGAAGAGTTCACTGCTCCAGTCGGGACCCTGTGGCAGGTCGCTCCACTCGCGGCGTCGAGCCCACGATGGGGTTGAAACGTCGAGCCCACTTGTCGCAAAACGGTCGGGGAAGATTTGATACACGACCGATTTCGTCGGCCAGTCGGGATACGAGATGTCACAACGCGCGACGAAGTCGTCGGCGTCGGGCGTGTCGTGCTTGTGTACACCCGTCGCGTTCAGCCACTGCGTGGTGCCAGCCCCAGTTGCCAGCACGAACCGATACGACACCACAGGGTTAACGAGCGGAACCTCTGCCGACCACCACGAGCCAATCGAGTC
>RFOJ01000245.1 GCA_009926705.1 Acidimicrobiia bacterium | reverse complement strand
AGATGTGTATAAGAGACAGCCGGACTGCTCGAGGACGACGCCGAGTTGTTCCAACACATCGGCAGTGCCGCAACGCGACGACGACGCACGGTTGCCGTGCTTGCACACCGGGACACCTGCGCCGGCAACGACGAGAGCGGCCATGGTGGACACGTTCACCGAGTGCGACGCATCTCCGCCCGTTCCGACGATGTCGATCGAACGCTTCGCGACGTCGTGCGGCAACTCGACTCGGCCGGATGCTGCGAGCACCGCATCGAGCATCCCACCGAGTTCTTCACTCGTCTCACCCTTCGTGCGCAGTGCCACGAGGTACGCCGCGATCTGCGCCGAGGTTGCCTCACCAGACAGGATGGATTCCGTCGCGCTTTTCGCCTGAAGTGCGGTCAGATCACCGCGCGCTGCGAGATGACCGAGGATGGACGGCCAACCCCCGACGTCATCGATTGCACTCACGATTGCCCGACCTCAGGCGGTGCGACGACGGATGCGCAACAGTCGACGGCGTTCGCGAGCGGTTGCTCCGCCCCACACGCCCTGCTGCTCACGGTTGTCGAGGGCATAGTTCAGACACGCTATGCGCACCTCGCACTCTTCGCAGACCGATTTGGCGAAGTCGGCGTGGTCATCGTTGTCCGGATAGAAGATCTCGGCGTCGAGGCCACAACACGCCCCCTTGCTTCGCCACGACACATCCGCGCTCGACATCCACGGCCCCCTTGCCGCACGAAGCGGCCCCAGGGGCGATGGTATGGCACAAATTTGGGTCGATGCCAATTCCCCATCCAGGGCCGATTTGGCCCAAGACGGTGGCTGTGGATACTGCGGTGCCCTACGGGCGCAGGTCGGTCAACAGCTCGGTCACCGCAAACGGCGCGAGCTCGACGGCCTCCAAGTAGTTGGCGAGATCACACGTCACGAGGACGCCGCCCTTGGCGAACTCTTCAACCTGCTCTGGGGTGAACTCGAAGCGGATGTAGTGCACTGCGGCGGTGACGTTTTCGCGCGTCAAGGTCTCTGCGTGACCCTCCTCGGTGATGCTGCGGATCTTGTCGCCGTTGGCGAGCGTGAGCACGATCGAGCGCTCGATGCCGACGAGCTTCGGCAGCCACTCGCGCATCTGATCGTCGCTCGTGAGCTCGATGAACA
>RFOJ01000244.1 GCA_009926705.1 Acidimicrobiia bacterium | reverse complement strand
GTCGGATGCCCGACTTGGTCGTCAACAAAGGTGAGCACGTCTTGTTGCGCGGCGATTCGAAGGATCGTCTTCACCATGTTTGAGCCGTGAAAACCACATAGCCACGACACCCTCACGACCGCGTCGATCGACGTATCAACGGCTTTCTCCCCCGCCAGTTTTGACGCCCCGTACACCGACTGCGGGTTCGGCGCGTCGGTCTCCACGTAAGGCGACGACTTGGTTCCGTCGAAGACGTAGTCGGTCGACACATAGGTCACGCGCGCCCCAACGGTTCGCGCAGCTTCCACCACATATTGCGTGGCGCCTGCATTGCACAGCATCGCTTTGTCGCGGTCACTCTCGCACGCGTCGACTGCAGTCCAGGCTGCCGAGTGAACGATGACCTGCGGCTTCTCGCGTGCCACTACGGCACGCACGCTCTCACGATCTGTGATATCGAGCTCTGCCCGAGATGCCGCGAACACTTCGTGGCCGAGGCTCTTCGACGTGTCGACTAACTCGCGACCGAGCTGTCCCGCCGCACCAGTGACGAGAATCTTCACGGCTTGGCCTTGAGCGGCTCCCACCACCAACGATTGTCGCGGTACCACTTCACGGTCGACTCGAGCGCTTCGTCGAGTGAGCGCTCGCGCTTCCAGCCCAACTTCGTGACTTTCGCAATGTCGACGGAATAACGGCGATCGTGGCCCTTGCGGTCTTGCACGTACTGCACGCTCGACTCGTCTTTGCCGAGCAGCGCGAGCAACTTGTCCACCAGTACGCGGTTGGGCGTCTCGTTGCCGGCGCCGATGTTGTAAATCTCGCCGAGCTCGCCCTTTTCCAGCACCAGGTGTACGCCACTGCAGTGATCGTCAACGTAGATCCAGTCACGCTCGTTGAGACCATCGCCGTAGAGCGGAATCTTCTTGCCATCGAGCAAGTTCGTGGTGAAAAGCGGAATCGCCTTCTCCGGGTACTGCCACGGCCCGAAGTTGTTCGTGCAACGCGTGACAAGCACCGGCGTGCCGTGCGTGGCGTAGTACGAGAGCGCAATCAAGTCGCTGCCGGCCTTCGACGCAGAGTACGGCGAGCGCGGTTCGAGCGGGTCGGACTCCTTCGACGAGCCCACTTCGACGCTGCCATACACCTCGTCGGTGCCGATGTGCAGCACGCGCTTCATGCCAAGGCG
>RFOJ01000243.1 GCA_009926705.1 Acidimicrobiia bacterium | reverse complement strand
GGTGTGGTTGAGCGCCATGGGCACTTACCAGACCGGTGTCGTGGCCGATGTGCAGAACGCGGTCTTTCTTGAAGACCCCGTCCCCGGGCGAACATGGACATCGCTCGTGGCGCGAGAGGTGAGCGAAAAGGTGTACCGCGTGTGGGGTTCGACCACTCGGCGCTGCACGCTCCCCAACCAAGACCCTGTCACTGTCGGGTTTGAGCTCATCGGAGACGTGGCTGACGCCGCATCGTTCACCACACAAGTGGGCTCCGACCCGGCCGCGGCCTACAACCAGGTGATTGGGCTGTGCGAACCGAAGTCCGATCGCGCACATCGGGTCCGCTACTACCGCGGAATTATCCGCGCCATGAATAACTCGCGCAACGAAAACCGCACCATCAACGCCGTGAACATGGAGGCGTACCTGCGGGGAGTCGTGCCGCGAGAGTCCCCGGCTGGTTGGGGCGATGCCGTCGGCGGAGCCGGCATGAACGCCTTGCGAGCACAAGCAGTTGCCGCGCGCAGCTATGCGTCGACGGAGAATCGTTATCCAGGCCTCGCCCACACGTGCGACACGATGGACTGCCAGGTATACGGCGGAGCCGGTCTGCGCGAGGGCGTGAGCGAGCAGCCGTACAGTCTTGAAGACCCGCGCACTGACCTCGCCATCGCCGAGACGGCTGGCGTCGTCATTCGCGGGCGCAACGGTGCAGTCGTGCGAACCGAGTTCTCCTCGAGCAACGGCGGTCGCACCGCAGGAGGCGTCTTCACCGCGCAGGCAGACCCGGGGGATCTCGCCGCGAACTCTTCGCTCATGATGTGGACTCGCAACGTCACCGCGGCACAGGTGCAGCAGCGCTTCCCCCAAATCGGCACGTTGACGTCGATTACCACCGCGCACGACGGACTCGGCGGCGACTGGAACGGCTATACGACAGAAGTCACGATCTCAGGCACGAGCGGTTCGGCGAAAGTGTCTGGCTGGTCGTTCCGCACGACGTTCGGCTTACCCGCACCGTGGTACGGCGTCACCCCGGTCTTCCCAGCCGAATTTGAGGCAGCACCCGTGGGACGCATCTTGCTCATCGGTGACTCCGTCGGAGCAAGCATCGCAGCAGAATTCGCCAGCATTGTGAGCCCCGCCTACGCAAATGTGGATTTTCAAGCGGTGCCGAATCGCTGCCTCGTCGGCTCGACGTGCGTCGCACCGGCGGCA
>RFOJ01000242.1 GCA_009926705.1 Acidimicrobiia bacterium | reverse complement strand
GGGGTTGGCGCCCCTAGGTGACTTCTTGCCGTCGGGTCCAAAGCCTCTTTGACATCATCTGCCATACGTTGTTGAGCGCACACCGAGTTCTGTATTGCTCCGCAAAGGTAGAATTTGACGGTGCGAGATATCGCGAAAGTTGTTCGAAAGTTCAAGCTGGGCGAAGAAGAGCGCCCCTGCGTGTACTGGCGCACTCGCCCTGTCGCTGAGAGAATCGAAGCCGTTGAGCTGATGAGGCAGGAGTTCCACGGGTGGACAGATGAGACTGAACCGAGACTTTCAAGAGTTTGTCGCCGCACTCAGCTCGCGTGACGTTCGCTTCCTCATCGTTGGGGGATACGCGGTAGCTGCACACGGCCACCCGCGGTACACCAAAGATCTCGACATCTGGGTGTGGGCCGATCCTCGTAACGCGGCGAACATCTTGGAGTCGTTGAACGACTTCGGTCTTGGGGGTCTCGACCTTCAAGCGAGCGACTTTGTGGAACCGAACGCCGTCGTGCAACTCGGATTCGAACCCCAGCGAATCGACATTCTGACCTCGATAACCGGTCTTACGTTTGATGAGGCATACCCCAACCGCGAGATACTTTCAATTGGGGACATCACGGCACCCTTCATCTCGCTCGACGACCTTGTGAAGAACAAGTTGGCCACGGGACGCACGCAAGACCTTGCCGATGCGGAAGCGCTGCGAACCGAGTAAGTAGTGCCCGACGCGCCGGCACCCGACGCGTCTCTCCGCACCACGCCTTAGCGCATGCGACGCCGACCAGCGTCGCTACTCGCCACCCAGCAGATGTCGAATCGTCGTCATTGCCGCTGCGACCCAGTCGGCGTCGACCAGTTGGTCGTCGACCAAGTCGACGAGAATTCGCCCGACGAAGAGTGACTGCATCACATACGCGACGCCGTCAATCGGCGCACGCAGCGTGATGACGCCGCGGTCTGCGGCTTGCTTGAGCGTCTCTTTGAAGTATGCCGTGCCTTCGACCTGAGCATTGGCGAGCATCTTCCGCAGTTGGTCGCTTCGCATCGCGGCAGCCAGAGTCTCCACACGATGTTGGCGGCGGAGCCGGCCGTCGCTTTTGCCGGCCGCCACGAGGCCAGCTTCGAGCGCAAGGAAGATCTGCGGCTGGTCACCGGTCAGGGTAAATACCTCGCCGACATCGTGCTGCCGGGCATGCTGCACGCGGTGTTCGT
>RFOJ01000241.1 GCA_009926705.1 Acidimicrobiia bacterium | reverse complement strand
CGCGCGGTACGAGACGGCAGGGCAGAGAGCGGACGGTCGTTCATCGCCTCAACACCGTATTACTAGCGTTGCCCGCATGTCGGCACTCGGCGAGAAAGCCGCGAAGTGATAGCGACTGCGGCGGCTCGGCCCGTGACACGATGACGACTGCGGCGGCTCGGCCTGCGACACGGCGCATCTTGCACGTCGACATGAACGCCTTCTTTGTGGCGTGCGAATTGTTGCGGCGGCCCGAGCTCGTCGGCAAGCCCGTCGTCGTCGGCGGCTCAGCAAAGCGGGGCGTGGTGGCGGCGGCGTCGTATGAAGCACGACAATTCGGGGTCAAGTCGGCAATGGCATCGGCGATGGCAAGCCGACTGTGTCCGCATGCCATCTTCCTCGATGGCGACCACGACTACTACGGCGACGTGAGTTCGAAAGTGTTCGCAGTGTTCCGCGAATTCACGCCACTTGTCGAGGGTCTCTCGCTCGACGAGGCATTCCTTGATGTGACGGGTGCGCAGCGGGTGCTTGGTGATGCGCGCACCATCGCCGTTCGCGTCCGCGAGGCCGTGCGCGACCAAGTCGGTTTACCGTGCAGCGTGGGAATCGCAACGTCGAAGTTCGTCGCAAAACTCGCCACTGAGTTCGCCAAGCCTCGTGCTACCCGAGAACGGATTGAGCCCGGTCCGGGCGTCTTCGAGGTGCCACCTGGCGGCGAGATCGAGTTTCTGCATCCGCTCGATGTCGGCATGCTCTGGGGCGTCGGCCCGGTGACGTTGGAGAAACTGCATCGCATCGGACTGCGAAAAGTCGGCGACATTGCAGCCTGCGAGCTTCGCGTGTTGCAGCTCGCGCTCGGCGAAGGCCACGCACAACATCTCTACGAACTCAGCCGCGCCATCGACGACAGAGACGTCGAGCCAGAGCGCGAGGCAAAGTCGATCGGCAGCGAAGAAACGTTCTCCGACGACATCACCGAACCCAAAGAGGTGCGCCGACAATTGTTGCGCATGGCGGACGCGGTGGCCCGGCGGTGCCGCGAACATGGGCTTGCGGCTCGCACCATCACTCTCAAGATTCGATATGGCGATTTCAGCAATGTCAGTCGAGCAAAGACGCTCGACATACCGGTCGATACCTCGCAGGCCATCATGGCGGTGGTCGACGAATTACTGCCGCACATCGACGTGGCGTCAGGTGTTCGGCTGGCAGGTGTCTCGGCAAGAAACTTCGCCGA
>RFOJ01000025.1 GCA_009926705.1 Acidimicrobiia bacterium | reverse complement strand
ATGATCGGTGAGATGCCGACCACTGCGCTGCGTCGTGTGGCGAGCGCTTCATTGACGCCGCGCAGCGCTCGCACCGGCCCGATTGAAACAATCGGGTTTGAGGGCGCGATCACGATGGTGCCCGAGTTACGAATCTCGTCAAGGCAGTTGGCTCGTGCCGACTCGATGCCGTCAAACACCACACGCTCGACCGGCACGTCGTGGCGCAGTCGCACGAAATACTCCTGGAAGGAGACCGTCTCACCCTTCTTGTATGAGTGACCGTCGTGCGACGTGGCGTCGTTGGCAAGAACCACGTGGGTCGCGACTCGGTCGTCGCTCATCGGCACCACGCGGAAACCGACGTTCCAAGCGCGGGCAATCTCGTCGGTCACGACGCTCAGCGTCGCGCCTTCCGCCAACCGAGCTGTTCGATACAAGTGCGTCGCGAGATCGCGGTCACCCAAGTTGAACCAGTCGTTCGGTGCGCTTGAGCCGGCCGAGCGCACGTTGGTGTAGCGGGGCAGCGACTGCATCGCGGTCCACGTCTCGTCGCGCAGACCCCAGCCCCGCTCGGGATCAATGGCGTCGGCAAGCGTGTAGATGACGGTGTCGATGTCGGGTGAAACATGCAGACCGTTCACGATGGTGTCGTCACCCGTGTTCACCATCGCGATCACGTCGCGCGCGGGGCTGGCGAGTTGTAATGCGCGGAGAAATCGCGCGGCACCGACGCCTCCGGCGATGACCAACACATCACCGTGGCGAGTCACCTGATTGAGCGTACGAGTAGCCTTGTCCCAATGCCACGCGCGCTCATCACGGGCATCACCGGTCAGGACGGTCAGCATCTCGCGGAGTTCCTCCACGAGAAGGGTTACGAAGTCTTCGGCCTCATGAAGGGCCAGAACAACCCCAAGATTGGTCCGCTGCTGGCGGAGTTTCCGTACATCCGCATTGTGAGCGGTGACCTGACCGACTTTGCGAGCCTCGTCGCTGCAATCCGCACCGTGCAGCCCAATGAGATCTACAACCTGGGCGCCATTTCGTTCGTCGCCATCTCGTTTACGCAAGCCGAACTCACCTCGAACGTGACCGGTCTCGGTGTCTTGCGGATGCTCGAGGCGATCCGCCTTGTCGGTGGCGAGAAAGACAATCCGATTCGCTTTTACCAAGCGTCATCGTCGGAGATGTACGGCAAAGTTCGCGAGATTCCGCAGACCGAGTTGACGGCGTTCCACCCGCGCTCGCCGTATGGCGTGGCGAAGGTGTTCGGCCACCACATGACGGTCAACTATCGCGAGTCGTACGGATTGCATGCGTCGTCAGGCATTCTCTTCAATCACGAGGGTCCGCGCCGCGGCTACGAGTTCGTCACCCGCAAGATCAGCAGTTCGGTGGCTCGCATCAAGCTCGGCATGCAAGACAAACTGCTGCTCGGCAACCTCGCCGCCAAGCGCGACTGGGGTTATGCGGGCGACTACGTGAAGGCGATGTGGCTCATGCTGCAGCAAGACAAGCCCGACGACTACGTCATCGCCACCGGCGAGACGCACGAAATCACCGAATTCCTCCAACTTGCGTTCGAGTGCGCGGGTCTTGGTGACTGGCGAAAGTATGTCGGCCAAGACAAGCAGTATTTCCGCCCCGCCGAAGTCGACTTGCTCGTCGGTGACGCATCAAAGGCCGAGAAGACCCTCGGGTGGAAGCGCGAAGTCGACTTTCCGGCACTCGTCGAGATGATGGTGCGTCACGACCTCGATCTCGAGGCCAAGCGGGCGAAGTAAGCCCGCAACCCCACGGCGAACACTGCGAGCGCCACCAACGCGCTCGATATCAGCGCGAGCTCCACTCGTAAGAACAAGTCGTCGCTCGACCACGCCGCGGTCGCGATAAACGTGGCAAAGCTCGTCACCCAGCCGATGGCGACGTACACGTGCCCCGACATCGACAGCACGGATTGCGCGCACGCCGCCGCCAGCATGTAAGCCGCGCTCGCGAACGCCAGCAAGGTAATGGTGCGACGGTCGATTCCGCCTTCGTAGACGAGCTCAAGTACCCACGGCCCAGCGACGAACGCCCCGATGACGCCGACGATGCCGACGCCGCCCACCAACACGAAGAGTCGCCGCAGCACGTCGCGGAACTCCTTCGCATCACCGAGCGCGGCCAAGCGAGCGAGCCGAGGCAGCATCGCGGCTTGAACGGCCTGAAACAAAAAGAGCGGCACGCGCGCCAGTAGCACCGCGTTGGCGAATCGCGTGACGAGTTCGGGCTCGCTGCCGCTGCCGAGGATGTCGACGGTGAGCGGCCCGGCATTGATGAGCGCGCCGGCGCACAGCGTGCCGAGTAATAACCAGCCAAGGTTCGGGGCGAGCTCCGTCCACGTCGCGGGCGAACCCACGCTGCTGCGCAACCGGCCGGAGGCGAACGCGGCAAGCGCGATGGTCAACGGCACTACCGCCACCATCAGCGCGTAGGGGCCGACGTTGTCGAGCCCGGCCGCGAGAAACACCGCGCATGCAACGACACGCAAGAGCCCGTCCAGCGCAATCATCGTGCTGTAAATGCGGAAGTGCCCGAGCCCCGAGCAGATGCCGCGCGCAATGTGGAATGGCGCATATCCGACCAGCGCGATGACGAGTGCAAGCGTCACCACGGCCGAGCCTTCGAAGAAGTCGTTCGTGAATCGGTTTCGCAAGAGGATGACGGCGACAATCAGTGCCGCTGTGATACCGGCCGCGACCGGCATTACTTTGCGAATGACGGGTCGCACTCCGTCGCCGAGCGCGCGGCGGTGGGCGACGGCACGACTGATCTCTTGTTCGAGCGGCAGGAAGAACCCGGGCACCAAGGCAAACATCACGAACCACAGGGAGACGATCGGTTTGAAGCCGTCTTGTCCGAGAGCCTCCTGCCCGAGCCGGAAGAAGACGTAGATCGACACCCCGCCGACGAGGAGTCCCGCGCCGATGGTGAGGCTTCCCGACGGAAGCGCTGACCGGGCGGCACCGGTGTTGTTGCCCGAGTCGTCAGGCGTGTCGGGGGAGACGAGACCGCCGTCGGTCGAAGATCGGGCCAAAAACACCAAGCGAGCCGAGGCTAGTCACCTCGACTCGCTTGATGTTGTGCTGTCCGTTCGTGCTCCGCTTAATGCGAAGCGAACGTGCAGCTGAAGACAGTAGTGGTGTTAGGCGACGGTGGTGTCAGTTGCCTTCTTGCGGCGATCCACCAACGTGCGAACTTTCTCCGACGCTTCATCGATCACGCGCTGTGCGGTCGCTTGCGCTTCGTCGCGAACCTTCGGGGCGAGTTCGCTGATGCGCTGCTGCACGCCTTCAACTCGTTCGCGCAAGTCGTAGCGGCCGGCGTTTACGCGCTGCGTGGCGATGACACCGATTCCGACGGCGACGTAGGCGGCGTCACGAGCAACCTTGGCGGCCGGCGTGACGGCCTTGCGGGCCTGGTCGACGGGGAGTCGACGAACGATGTCTTGCGTGATGTCCTCGGCGCGCTCGCGAACCTCGGTCGTCACCTTGCGGACGTCGAGCTTGCGAACGTCGAACGCGGTCAGGTCGAGCGACTTGAGCGGGTTGTTGATCTTGAGTGCGGGCATGTGGTGCTCCTTCTGGTGTGGTGAGTCGATGACTCGCGTAGCACGCTAACGAGAAGTGCTAACTTTTGCAAGCAGAGCGCATGCGGCTGTTTGTGGCATGCGTCATCGGTAGAATATGACGGTCGTGACGATTCCCACAGCGGAGCGCCCGACCGTCGCCCCACCGGTCGTGGCGGTCATGGTCGTCCATGAGCCTGGCGACTGGTTCGAGGAAGCCCTGTCCAGCCTCGCCGCCCAGGATTACCCCGATCTGCGCTTGGTCGCCCTCGTCACCAGTTCCACATCGGAGGAGACCTCGGGTCGGATTCGTGGGGTCTTCCCGTCGGCCACCGTACGCACGGTGGAGGGCAACCCGGGGTTCGGCCCGGTCGCCAACCAAGCTCTCTCGCTCGTTGAGGGGCAGGACGGCTTCTTCCTCATTCTCCATGACGATGTCGCGTTGCGGCCCGATGCAGTCTCGAACTTGGTCGAAGAAGCGTTCCGTTCGAACGCTGCCGTCGTCGGCCCCAAGTTGGTTGAGTGGGGTGCCCCCGATGTGCTGCAGCATGTCGGACTCGACTGCGACCGTGCGGGACGGCTGGTCGACGTAGTCGATCCAGGCGAGCGCGACCAAGAACAGCACGACGCCGTGCGCGACGTGTTCGCTCTGCCGTCGGCCTGTCTGCTCGTGCGCAACGACATGTTTCGCGAGGTGGGTGGATTCGCGCCGAACATTCCGTTTCTCGGCGAAGAGCTCGACTTCTGTTGGCGCGTGCACCTGCTTGGTGCGCGAGTCGTCGTGAACCCCGCCGCAGTAGCCAGGCACCGAGATGCATTCCACGCTCGCGGCACGTTGTTGCACGAGATTGCACGCAGCGAACGACACCGCGTGCGCACTGCACTGATCTGCTCGCCGCTCACTCAGTTGCCATTGATGTTCTTGCGGCTGGTCGTCGGGTCGCTGCTTGAGATGGTCGTCGGCGTGTTCGCCGGCCGCGGCCAGGAGTCCTTCGCCGGAATCCGTGCGGTGTTGGCGGTCTCCGTCGATGCACCACTCATCGCTGAACGCCGGCGCGCGCTGCGGCCGTTGCGCAGAGTGCCAGGCAACGAGGTCACGAGTCTGCAACTGCGCTCCAGTGCGCGACTGGCCGCATTCGCCCGACACCGTCGCGCGTTACGTGAACAGCAGACGTCCGAGGTGCCGGTCGTCGCCGCAGTTTCTGCACCGGTAGCGCGTACGACGACGTTCGTCGGACTGGCGCTGATTGCATTCGTCATGTTTGGCAACCGAAACTTCGTGTGGGGCGGGCTGAGCGGCGTCGGCCAGACGATGCCGTTGCTGCCCGCCGACGTGTCGCCGCTCGACGCAGCGCGCGCGTATCTCGTCGGGTGGTCACCGAACTGGTTCGGCAGCACGGGTGCAGCACCGACGCTGCTTGGTGCGTTGTCGGTGCTTGGCACCTTGTTCGTCGGCAACTGGGCGGGACTGCTCACCGCCGTGATGGTTGGCGCGTTTTTCGTTGCTGCAGTCGGTGCGTGGCGACTGTGCGGTGCGATCGGCGACTCCCGCGTGCGCATGTTTGGTGCAGCGGTGTATCTCGCGATGCCCGTCGGGGTTATGGCGGCCAGAGACGGCCGACGCGACGCCATCGTCGTGTGGGCGCTCCTGCCGTGGATCATCGACTTCGCCCGGCGTGTCGCCGGGTTGTTGCGCGACGACCGCGAAGTCGCGCGCGAGACGAGCGTCCGCTCCGCCGGCAGTCGTCGCTCGCAATTGCTCGCCTCGCTCGTGCTGCTCGTTGCGGTCGCCTCGCTCTTTGCGCCGGTTGCACTCGTCGTCGTTTTGTTCATTGCATTGCTTGTGCTCGCGGCGTCGCTCATCACTGCCACTCCGTGGCGGGCGTCGGCGTGGTTCGTCGCTTCATTGCTGATCAGCGTGGGTGGCGCGGCGGTGTTGCATGCTCCGTGGTCGGTTGACTTTGTCGGTTCTGGCTGGTGGGCGAAGCTTGCGGGTCCTGGCTATCCCGCGACCGGAGCGTCGTTGCTCGACGTCGCATCCTTCGGTGTGGGCAACGCGGTCTGGCGTTGGGCACTTGTCGCCGCGTACGTGCCGGTGGTGGTTGCGGCCCTCGTGTCTCGTGGAGCTCGTGCTGCGTGGCCGACGCGCGCCTTGCTGTTCGTCGTCGTGCCGCTGCTTGTGCGGTTTGCTCATGAGCGCGGGGCGATCGACGTTCGCATGCCTGAGCCGCTCATGCTCGCCGCGATCTCATCGTTGGGCATCATGTTGGCCGCAGCGGGACTCTTTGCCGAATTCATCGGCGGTCGCTCGAAGTCGCTGACGTGGCGCCAATTGTTCTGCGCAGTCGCAGTCGCGAGCACCGTGGTCGCGATCGCACCGACGCTGGTCGCCAGCTTCAACGGTCGTTGGTCGCAACCGGCCGACACGCTCGGTCGACTCACCGGACAACTTCCGAACGACGGCGGCCTGGGTGCGTCGACGTCGACAGGGCTCGGCGACTACGACGTCCTCTATATCGGTGACTCACGGCTCATTCCTGCAGGTGCGGTGGCGGTGGAACTCGATGCGAAGACGGCGCAAGAGACAGCAGGTCTTGCCTACGGCATTCTTCGCGACGGTGGCGCGACGGGCATCGACACCTTGCCTGCATCGGCGAGCCCGATGACGGATTCGCTCAGGCGTGCCGTCGACGTGCTGGTCACTGGCGAGTCGCTGCGCGCCGGCCGCTTGCTCGCGCCGCTTGCAGTTCGCTATGTCGTCGTGCCGCTGCGCGACTCCACGCTGCACGCGAGCCGTTCGCTCAGCGTCGGTGAAGTGCTTGTCGCGCGAATCTCCGACCAACTCGACTTTCGTCGCGTCTATACCGCGACTGACCTTGTCATCTTCGAGAACGCGGCAGCAATCCCCACCGCGTCGGTGCTCGACGAACGTTCGGCAGTGACGAGCCAGCAGGCGAGTGAAGCGAGCCTTCTTGCCGATCCGCTCACAAGCCGCGGTGCGCTGGTCACTGGTTTTACTCCGTACCTCGTAAACACTGGTCAACTCTCGGCAGCCACGGTGCACGTGGCGGTGCCGTACTCCGACCGCTGGGAGTTGCGAGTTGACGGTGCGCGAATCGCACCGCGCGTGGCATTCGGGGCAACGACCGCGTTCGACGCTCCAGTCGCTGGTACGGCGACCCTCGAGTTGCGAGCAAGTTTCGCGCACCGGCTGCTCGTCGGGGTGCAGGTGTTGCTGTGGTTGTTGGTGCTGGCCGTGACGTTCAACCCGAGTCGGTTTCGCGGACGGGTGCGCGCCGCCCGCGAAGTAGTCGAAGTTTCTTTGCGTAGTGACGACCAGCGAGTCGGGGGCTCGTGATGGCACAGTTGCGTCAACGAGCGAGTCGCGACACGACGAATCTCTTGCGTCGCGCAGCCGTAACCCTCGTGGTGATTGCGTCTCTTGCCGGTCTTGTGTCGCTGGCTCGTCGTCCGACCGGCGAAACACAGCCGAGCGACGTGGTCGGAGCCGTGGTTCCCGAGTACCGACCGGACGCCAAAGCATCGACGTGGTTCTGTCCAGGAATTCCGGGCAACGACGACTCAATCAGCGGCCTCATCGTGATCTCTAACTCAGGCGAGTCGCCAGTGGGTGGCACCATCACGCGGTTTTCACTCGACGGTGCTGCGCGGCGCCAGCGATTCGCTGTGCCAGCTCGCTCGACACTCGAAGTGGATGCTCTTGTCGGCACACAGTCGCAGTTCGTATCGGCTCTCGTTGAGTCGCAAGGTGCTCCGATCGCAGTCGAGCAACGCACTTCGCATCGTGCCGGCAATGCCGTGGCATCCTGCGCCTCGTCACCCGCTGGTTCGTGGTACTTGGCCGACGGTTTCACTGGAGCCGACAGTGTCGAGCAAGTGGTGGTGACCAACCCGTCGCTCGACTCGGCGATTCTCGACGTCTCCTTCGTCACCTCAATCGGTGAGCGCTCGCCGCAGTCGTTGAAGGGAGTCGTAATCCCGCCCGAGTCGGTGCGCGTCTTTGACCTCGCTGCACTCGACGCTCGCAACGAAGCGACCGTCGGCATTTCGGTGAAAGCGACGGTCGGACGCGTGGTCGTCGGACGTTCGCAGCACTACCTCGGTCGCGGGCGCCTCGGCTACACGATGGCACTCGCTGCTTCGGGAATGAGCGACCGTTGGTACTTCGCCGACGGAGAGAAAGAAGACACGGTCAACGAAGAGTTCGTCATCTTCAATCCGCTCAGCAACGACCAACAACTCACATTCATCATCACGCGCGACGACGGCGTGCCGCTTGACCCGCTCGTCGTCACTGCTCCTGCGAAGCGCGTCACCAAGTTCGCACCCACCACACTTGGCACGCTCACACCGGGCCGCTACTCGGCGGTCGTCACGGCGACATCGGCGACGTCATCTTCGTCGGTCGGAGTCGTGGTCGAGCGCGTCACCACGCGTCAGGTCGAGAAGTCGACCGCGAGCGCAGTGTTGCTCGGCACTCCGCGACCTTCGCGGTCGTGGATCGCGCCGTCGGGCACCACGCCTGACGTCGCGGATTCGCTCCGAGTCTTCAACCCCGGCTCCGCGACTGCGACGTTCAGCATCACTTACCTCGGGCCTGCCGGCGACGTCACCGTGCCTGGCTACGAGCAGGTGTCGCTCGCACCGGGTGCCGGCGTGAGCGTCAGACTGCCCGTGCAGTTTGCCTTGGCGGCGGTGTCGGTGACGGCAAGCGAACCGGTGGTGGTGCAACGAAGCGTGCCGCGCGGCCCCAAGCAGTCGATCAACGGTGTCGCGCCGCTCGTGCCAGTCGCCTTCGGCGATGCTCTTGATGCTGCTCTCGGTGGCGCCGTCGAAGACTGTGCGAACGGCGAGAATTGCTGACGTGCAAGATTTGTGGTGGCGTCTCGCGATCGTCGCGGCGGTCGTTGCTGTGGCAGCAGTCGTCACGTTGCGTCGCCGCCGCACGACCCAAGCGCCCACGCAACCGCGCGGCACGGTTCCGAGTCAACTTGACCGCGCGGACTTCGCACATCCGTCGACGCCGTGGCTCGTCGTGGCGTTTACTTCTGCAACCTGCTCCACTTGCAGCGACGTGATGCGCAAGGCGTCAGTGCTGGCCAGCAAAGAAGTCGCCGTGCAAGAAGCCGAGTATGTGCGCGACCGCAAACTGCACGATCGCTACAACATCGACGCCGTGCCTGCGCTCGTGATCGCAGACTCGATGGGCATCGTGCGCTACGGGCACCTCGGCCCGGTGAGCGCGACCGATCTCTGGGCGGCGATGGCTCGCTGTCGTGATCCGCAGCTCCCGACGGGGGAGTGCAGCGCTCACGAGTAGGCGCGTTGTACGTCGGTCATCGCGACCGACCGCGCAGGGCGCGAGTTAGGGGCGTTCGCCCTCGGGTCGCGTGTCTGGCGCCGACTCGGCCGGCTTCTCGGGTGAGCGTTCTTTGATCGACGGAGCACCGAGGCCTTCTTGAATGAGGCGGGCAACGGCTGCGCCATCGATGGTCTCGTGCTCGAGCAGAGCTTCGGCGACCAGGTCGAGGCCGCGTCGGTGCTTGGTGAGCGTGGTGCGCGCGCGATCTTCTTGTTCGCGCAGGATGCGGGCAATCTCGTCGTCGATCTTCTTTGCCGTCTCGTCGCTGTACTCACGACCGCTGGTCATCAAGTCCTCGCCGAGAAACACCTGCTGCTGGCCCGACCACGCCATCGGCCCGACGGAGTCGCTCATGCCCCATTCGCGCACCATGCGTCGCGCGATGGAGGTGGCTTGTTCAAGGTCGTTCGCAGCGCCGCTGTTCAAACTGCCGAAGACGATCGACTCGGCGACGCGTCCACCCATCGCCTTGCAGATCATGTCGA
>RFOJ01000240.1 GCA_009926705.1 Acidimicrobiia bacterium | reverse complement strand
GGAGCACTCGTGCTCGCAGCCTGCGGTGGCGACGACGAAGCGGCGACTGAGGAGGTCACTGAGGAGACTGAGGCGCCAGCTTCAGACTGCGCAGTAACCACCCTCAACATCGGAACGATCCTTCCGGTGACTGGTTCACTCGCGTTCCTTGGACCGCCGGAAATCGCGGCATCCGGATTCGCAGTGGAAGACATCAACGCAGCCGGCGGCGTGCTCGGCAACCCCGTCACCATCAATCAGGGTGACTCGGGCGACACGTCGACCGACCTTGCCAACACCGAAGTCGACCGTCTGCTTGCAGCCGGCGCGCAGGTGATCGTCGGTGCGGCCTCGTCGGCCGTGTCGAAGACCGTGATCGACAAGATCACGTCCGCTGGTGTGGTGCAGTTCTCGCCCGCCAACACCTCGCCTGACTTCACGGAGTACGCCGACAACGGCCTCTACTTCCGCACTGCTCCGTCGGACCTGCTCCAGGGCCGCGTGCTTGCCAACCTCGTCATCGAGGAAGGCTCCACGACTGCCGCTGTGCTCTTCCGCCAGGAGTCGTACGGCCAGGGTCTTGCCGATGCGTTCAAGGCCAACTTTGAGTCGTCTGGTGGCACCGTGAGCGAGTTCCTCGCCTACGCACCGGAGACCGACACCTTCGACGCTGAAGTCGACAAGGTCGTCGCCGCTAACCCCGATGCCGTCGTTGTGATCGGCTTCGAGGAGTCGGGCACGATCCTTTCGACCATGCACGAGCGTGGCGTCGGCCCGACGGCCAAGAAGGTCTACGGCGTTGACGGCAACATCTCCGGTCTCGACAAGCTCGTCGATGACCCGGCAATCCTCGCCGGCATCAAGGGCACCGTGCCCTCGGTCGACCTCAAGTCGATCTCCGAGTTCACGGCCCGCCTCGATGCCGCAGGCGTTGACGGCGTCTACGACTACGGCGCAGAGACCTACGACGCAATCGTGATCTCGGCACTTGCTGCTGAAATCGCCGGTTGCGCCGACGGTGTGTCGATCGGTTCGCAGATCAACGGCGTCACCAAGGATGGCGAGAAGTGCACCGACTTTGCGTCGTGCCTCGCGCTCGTCCAGGCTGGCACTGACATCGACTACGACGGTCTTGGTGGACCGTACGAGTTCGTCGATGCCGGTGAGCCGGCAGCTGCTTCGTTCCGCATCATCACTTACGGTGCGGCCGGTGCAGACACCTCGCTTGACAAGTACGTCTT
>RFOJ01000239.1 GCA_009926705.1 Acidimicrobiia bacterium | reverse complement strand
GAGATGCGGCCACGACTCGGCTTCAACCCGACGAGACCGTTGCACGATGCGGGAATCCGAATGCTTCCGCCTCCGTCACTGGCGTGCGCAAGGCCGACGATGCCCGCCGCCACTGCAGAGCCGGCACCGCCGCTAGATCCGCCGCACGTGCGAGACAAGTCGTGCGGATTGCGGGTCGGGCCCCAGGCTTCCGGCTCTGTGACCGGCAGGCTTCCCCATTCGCAGCTGTTCGTGCGTCCGAACGGCACGAAGCCTGCTCCCAGGTAGCGGTCGACCATCACGGTGTTGCGCGTGGCGATGTAGCCCGCATTTTTGAGTGCCTTATTCCCGTTGCTGATGCGTTGGCCTGCGTAGGTCGTGTGCAGGTCTTTGAACAACGTCGGCACGCCGCGGAACGGAGCGCTCTTCCCGGATGTAGCGTCGCGCGTTGTGTCGTCTCTCTTCGCCAGTTCTCGCGCGTGCTCGAGCCACACGATGTTGACTGCGTTGATTTTCGGGTTGTACGCCTCGTACCGCTCGATTGCCGCGTCGAGCAACTCGAGTGCAGAAACTTTCTTGTCCCGCACGAGTGCGGCTTGTTCGAGCGCTGGCATGAAGCGCGTCTCGACTGCCAACTTTGATAGCGCCACGGTTCACTAACCTAGTGACGTCGTGACTCCGGAAAGAAAGTCGGGTCGCGCGCCATTGCTCGAAATCTTGCGGGCTCCGTCGGTGGCCGCGTATATCTCGGCAAACATCCTTCTTTATGTCGGGTTGTCGTTGCAGGTCACCACGCTCGCCAAGCAGGTGTACGACATCACGAAGCGTGAGCTCGACCTCGGGTGGCTCGGGTTGGCGGAGTTCCTTCCCATAGCGCTGCTCGTCTTCGTGACGGGCACGGTCGCTGACCGCTACAACCGCAAGCGCATATCGCAATTCGCGATGCTCGGCGAGCTCGCTTCCGCGCTGCTCCTGGCGTGGTACGCGTCGACGGAGCCGACGGGAGTGTTCCCGATATTCGTGATCGCGATTCTCTACGGCAGTTCGCGAGCGTTCTTGGCGCCGTCGATGCGTCCGATCGCTGCGGCGATCGCGCCGGAAGGTCGGCTGCCTCAGATGATCGCCTTGTATTCCACGGTGTGGACATCGGCGGGCATCATTGGCCCCGCAGCATCAGGTTTCTTGTATTCGGCTTCTCCCGTGCTCGCGTACCTCGTCGGTTCCGCGCTCATCGGGTGTGCGATCACGTC
>RFOJ01000238.1 GCA_009926705.1 Acidimicrobiia bacterium | reverse complement strand
TTGCCGCTGACGCGCACCAGTGAACCCGCCAGCGTCTCCGACCCTACGAGCGAACCCGTTGTGACGCTGAAGGTGAGTGCCGGATCGGCTTCGCCATATGTCTTCAACTTGTTCGCCGCTGTGACCGTGATGTCGCGAGGCTCAATGGTGAGGTTCGCCGACACGAAACTCAACGTGTAGTTGGCCGACAGCGCGAGCGTATTCTGCGAAATCACGTACGTGCCCACGCCGCTTCCTGCTGCCCGCGAGAGCGTGCCGCTGAACGAGTCGCCAGACGCGAGCGAGCCTCCAGTCGTGATGGTGTAGGTGAGCGACGGGTCGTCATCGCCGTATTGCTTGGTCTGTGCGTCAGCGGTGACGGTGATCGCCTTGGTTCCGACCGTGACGGTCATCGTGACAGTGCCACCTGAGACGTAGTTCGTGGTGTTACTTGGTGTGAAGGTTGCAGTGATCACCGACGTGCCGGCATTACCGAAGTCGAACGAACTACCGGAGATAGCCACCACCGACGTGGTTGCCGACGAATACATCCAGGTTCCAGTTGCCGCCGTGGTCGCGACGGTCGGCGCGGTGATGGTGGCGTTTGAGTCGCCGTAGGTGGCATTGACGCTCGACCACGTGAACGTCGGTGTCGCTTGCTCAACAGTCAGCAACGCAGTGGTCGAGGCCGTCTCGAAATTCGTTGTATCGGTCGGCGTGAACGTGCCGGTGATGGTCGCCGAACCCGCACCGGCGATGGTGATTGTGGTACCCGACGCGGATGCAACACTTGACGTGCTCGACGCATACGACCAAACACCGGGCACCGCCTGACTGCTGAAACTTGCCGTCGGGTTGGTCGGCGAGAACGCCGCGTCACCGAACGTCTTGGTCATCGTCGACAACGTGCCGAGCGTCGGCGTTGCCTTGGCGACCGTGACTGTCATGGTCACCGTGCCACCAGAGACATAGTTCGTGGTGTTAGTCGGTGTGAAGGTGGCGGTAATGACTGACGAGCCTGCATTGCCGAAGTCGAATTGGCTGCCCGAGATCGCCACTACCGACGTGGTCGCAGACGAATACCCCCAGGTGCCGGTGGCTGCCGTCGTCGCAACGCTCGGCGCGGTGATGGTCATGTTTGCGTCACCGTAGGTGGCGGTGGCGTTCGCCCATGTGAACGTCGGCGTGGCCCTGGCGACGGTCAACGTTGCGGTTACTGATGCGGTGTAAAGATTCACGGTGTCAGTCGGC
>RFOJ01000237.1 GCA_009926705.1 Acidimicrobiia bacterium | reverse complement strand
ATCGCGCCCGACAAGAACGGCTGCACCGCACCCATCATGCGCACGTGGCCTTCGTAATGGATGACGTTGTCACCCATCGAGCAGGCGAACGCCGCGAGGTGTTCTGCACGCAGGTCGGGGGAGCCGACGATGGTCTTGTTCTTGTCGATGTACTCAACGATGCGGTCAACGACGGGCTTTTCGTAGCCGAGCTTCTTCAGCGCGCGCGGAACCGTCTGGTTGACGATGGTCATGTTGCCGCCGCCGACGAGCTTCTTGAACTTCACGAGACCGAGATCGGGCTCAATGCCGGTGGTGTCGCAGTCCATCATGAGGCCGATGGTGCCGGTCGGTGCGAGCACCGAGGCCTGGCTGTTGCGCACGCCGTACTCCTCACCGTCGCGCACTGCAGATGCCCACGACGCGGTGGCCGCTTCGACCAGGTCGTGCTGCACCACGTCGGTGTTGTCGATTTCTTTGTCGGCGTCACGATGCATGCGCAACACGTTGAGCATGTAGCGCTCGTTGGCGGTGAAGCCGGCGAACGGTCCCATGCGGCTCGCAATGCGGGCGCTCGTGGCATACGCGTGACCGGTCATCATCGAGGTAAGCACTGCTGCCCACGCGCGACCGCCCTCTGAGTCGTAGGGCATGCCAAGCGCCATCAGCAACGCGCCGATGTTGGCGTAGCCGATGCCGAGCTGACGGAAGAGGCGGCTGTTCTCCGCGATCTTCTCGGTCGGATAATCAGCGTTACCGACGAGGATTTCCTGTGCGGTAAAGATGACCTCGATCGTGTGGCGGTAGGCCTCGACGTCGAACGTGTCGTCGTCGTTCAGGTACTTGAGCAGGTTGATCGACGCGAGGTTGCACGCCGAGTTGTCAATGTGCATGTACTCGCTGCACGGGTTGGAGCCGTTAATGCGACCCGCTGCGTGCGCGGTGTGCCACTTGTTGATGGTGGTGTCAAACTGCAGACCCGGGTCGGCGCATTCCCACGATGCAGTGGCGATCTGGCGCCAGAGATCGCGCGCCTTCATGGTGCGGATGGTGCGACCATCTTTAACGGCCTTCAGATCCCAGTCGCGGTCTTCTTTGACGGCCTGCATGAACTCGTCGGTGACGCGCACCGAGTTGTTGGCGTTCTGGTACTGCACCGAGAACGAGTCGGCGCCGTCGAGGTCCATGTCGAAGCCGGCGGCCGAGAGGGCACGGGCTTTCTTCTCTTCGCGTGACTTGCACCAGATGAAC
>RFOJ01000236.1 GCA_009926705.1 Acidimicrobiia bacterium | reverse complement strand
GCCGACTTCGGCTGCGGGGCAGGCTTCACCACCGACGGTTTGCAGCGCATGTGGCCGGCGGCATCGGTGTATGGCTTTGACGTGTCGATTGATGCGGTCAGTTTCGCGCAGCGACAGTGGCCGAAGTGTCGGTTCATTGCGGGTGCGATTACGCCTAGAGCGTCGCTCGAGGGCGGACCGTTCGACGTGGTGTTGTGCCAGGAGTTCTACCCGTTCACACGCACCGGCCAGCTCGAGTCGCATCGCGAGTGGCTGAGGTTGCTCGCACAGAACTTGACTCGAGATGGGGCGGCGTTGATCATGGTCTCGGCGGGAACCGATGGCTCGATCAACGACACGTTCTCGAAGTTGCGGTCAGAGTTCTCGTTGCAGCGAGTGAGGGTGGCGGCACCACGTATTGCACGACGTCTGCCGTCGCCACTTGTGCAAGCCGTCGGGCGATTTCTGTTGCCACTGAAGCCCGCGTGGGTGCGCAACCTCTACGTATTGACGAAGTAACGCGGTAGCAACTCGCCAGCTACGTGCAGGCCGACGCCGCTTAGCGGCAGTACTTCTCGTTCTCGGGCACCTTCAACTCGAGAAGATACGTATCAACTTCGTTCACTACGCACGCATTGAGGCCGTATCCCGTGTGCCGGTCGGCTTCGACCACCACCAAGATGCCTTCTTCAAGGTTCGCCGCGGCCTTGCGCGTGCTGGCGAGCGGTGTCGCAGCGTCACCCGTGGTGCCGATTACCACGATGGGGCCGGCACCCTTGCCGGTCACCACGACGCGACTCTCTACGCGGTAGGGCCACAGCGCGCACGCATAGCCGTAACCAAAGTTTTCGCCGAGGCGTTTGGCAGCTGCTGCAAACTTCGGTACGTCAGCATCAACTTCGGCGACCGTCGAGCCTTCTGGATCGTCAAGGCATGAGATCGCCAAGAATGCCTCAAGCTCGTTGCCGTAGGTGCCATCGGGCTTGCGCTGGTAATAGTCGTCGTACAACTTGAGCAACCCTGCACCGTTGCCAGCGACTGCCTGGGCGAGTGCCGCTTCGAGCTGTGGCCACAACGTGTTGCTGTACATCGCTTGCACCACTGCGGTGTAGAACACGCCTTGCGTTACCGGCGTGCGACTTGACGTGGTCGGAACTGGCTTCGCGTCGATGTCTTTCACGAGTTTGTCGAAGAGCGCAGCCGGTTTGCCCGAGTTATAGATGGCGCAGGTCGGCCGCTTGGCGCAGTCGG
>RFOJ01000235.1 GCA_009926705.1 Acidimicrobiia bacterium | reverse complement strand
GGCGAACCACTCCATGCGGCGCGGAAGCGCCATCTTCTCGCCTTGCTCGATGAAGTCGAAGTCGAGTGCGAGGTTGAACGCGGCGAGCCCGGCCACGAACAAACTGAAGAGGATGCCGAAACCGCTGCTGCTCGAGAGGAACGAGACGTTCGCCCCGAAGAGGCTGACAATGAACGACACGAGGTAGAGCACTGCGACACCGAGAGTTGCACCGATGACGATGCGGCGGAACTTGTCGGTCACGCGCAACACGCGGGTGCGGTAGAGGAAGAGCATCACACCGAACACCGCGAGGGTGGTGCCGACTGCCTGCACGACGATGCCCGAGTATTCGGCATCGAACATCTTGGAAATCGCGCCGACGAAGAGCCCCTGACCGACGGCGTAGACCGGGCCGAGGATGTGCGACCAGAGCGGCTTGAACATCGTGACGATGACGGCAACGAAGCCGACGATCGCACCGACCAACGCCATTGGTGGGAAGGCCAGCACGCCCGGCTGGGGTTCGGCAACGGCCACCCAGCCAACTGCCGCAGAGATAAGGAGCACCGCGAAGAGCACCAAGCTGGCGCTCGCCGCACCGCCAACGGTCATGACGCCTGAGTGATAGGCCGTGACGGGACCGTCGGTGATTGGCGGAGCCCAGGTGTTGCCCTGGGAGGACGTACCGCCGGCTGCGGCCCACCCCGGTTCACCGGCGTGGCGCTCGCGAAGCTTCTCGAAGGTGGATTCGTTCAGGACGGGGTTGGACATGCCTTCATAATAAGGAGTCCCACAAGCGAGTGCATGACGATGCCCCGTTCAGTTCGTCACAACGTGACGCCCAGAACGACAACCTTATCGGCGAGAAAACGGTCGTGGCGTACCGTGCTCGAGCATCGAAGAAATTCCCGCAATTACAAGGTTGTGGATTTGGAGTCTGTCGGTATCGTTGAGCGCGCTCGCGCCCCAACCAGGGCGCGAGTGTCATATTCGGTTCGAAACATGGGTGGGGGAAATTACATGGCCAAGGATCGCATCGATCGAGACGAAGAAGATCTCGTACGTCTCTATCTCACCGACATCGGCCAATACGTACTCCTCACCAAAGACGACGAAGTTCGTCTCGCAAAAGAAATCGAAGAAGGCAAAGCTGCAGAGAAGCAGCTCGAGAACTCCGCGCGCATGAGTGCGCAGCGCAAGCGTGAACTTCGCAAGATTGCCCGCGTCGGCACTCGCGCAGAGCGCCAGTTCGT
>RFOJ01000234.1 GCA_009926705.1 Acidimicrobiia bacterium | reverse complement strand
GGGCCGTTGTAGAGGTTGTAGGTCTGAAGTGCTTCGACGATGAGGTTCGGGAGGTTGGCGTCGGCGGTGACGGTGTTGACGGTGATGTTGACGACTCCGCCGGTCATGCCGTCAAGGAGTGCTTCGGTGCCCATCGCGGCGCCGAAGCCGCCTCCGCCTCCGCCCGAGATGTTCGTTGAGGGTGAGATACCGACGAAGCCCGTCATGTCGACCGGGAGGATCTTCGCGCCTCCGCCCTTGCCTCCTCCGCCGCCTCCGGCTGCGGGTGGCGGTGTCTCTACGCCGGGCACGGTGACGGTCGGTACGTTCGGGACGGTGAGCCCGTCCATGCGGATCGTCGAACCTGAGAACGCGGTCGGAGCTGCTCCGCTCGGCGCGGTCGGCGCGTTGCCGAACGACTGGCCGCCGAACGAGACGCTCCCGATCTCGGAGATGTTGACCCCGGGGAGTTTGTTGAGGAGACGGATCGCGAGGTTGACGCCATCGATGATGCCGTTGACCATGCCCTCGAACGTGTCGATCACGAAGCCCGCGATCCGTAAGAGGAACTTGCCGACGTCCGCTAGCGCGCCCATGAGCGTAAAGAGGACGTCGATGACCGGGCCGATGAGTTTCGCGACGACGGTGAACGCGGCGCCGAGCACGTTGATGAGGGTCGGCGCGACGTACTTTGAGACGAACGAGACGAGGCTCTGAAAGAACGAGACGAGTTTGTCGACGTTCTCCGAGTTGTCTTGCATCTTCTGTCGCACGATGTCGAAGACGCGGCTCAAGCCCTCGAAGACCTTGACGGCGACGTCGCGGATGATCGGGATGATCTTGTTTGCGAAGACGCTGAAGAGCGTCTCCAGTGTCGGCAGTAGGAAGTCTCGTATGACCGGGACGACCTTCTCGCCGACGAAGTCGCCGATCTTTTGCAGCGCCTCGGCGACGGCCGGGCCGTAACGGTCGACGAGCGTCTGGAACGCGGGTACGAGTTCGTCCATGATGAACTGCGCGAACTTCTCGATCACCGGGAGGAGGTAGTAGCCGAACTGCTCGACGAGTTCCGAGCCGAAGACCTTGAGCCGTTCGATGCGCCCGCCGAATGTGTTCGCGGCCGCCGATGCCGCGCCGTCGAAGTTCGCGGTCAAGGTGTCGAGGATCTCGTTCATCCCGGCGCCCTCCTTGATCATCGCGGCCATCTCCGGGGAGAGCGCCTTGAGCGCCTTCGTGTTGCCTTGCTGAGCCTTCGC
>RFOJ01000233.1 GCA_009926705.1 Acidimicrobiia bacterium | reverse complement strand
TTGCTCGGTGAGTTGACCCACAGCATGAGGGCATCGTGCACATCCGCCGGAGCAATCGCTGCGAGATTGAGGCCACCTTGCGAATTCATCGGCACCGCGACTGGCCGGCATCCGGCCAGAATCGCTCCCATTTCATAGGTCGGGTACGACACCGCGGGATACAACACCACGTTGCGGTCGGGTCGGCGGAGCTTCATGTACTGCGGCGTGGTGGCAACGAACTCTTTTGATCCGACGCACGCGGCAATCTGCCCGAGCGGAACATCGATGGCGAAACGGCGACGCATCCACTCCCGTGCGGCAGCACGAAGGAGCTCTGACCCGATGCTTGGCGGATATCCACGTTCGCTGTTCGACGATGACAACGCCGCAACAACGGCAGATGTCGGCGGGTCGCACGGCGTGCCAATTGAGAGATCGATGACACCACCATCGTGTTTGACCGCCAGTTTGGCGAGCGCGTCAAGCCGGTCGTACGGATACGGCGGCGGAACGAAAGGCTGCGCTGTCATCAGTGGAGTTGCTCGTTCACAATCATGACGGTGTGACGATGAATTCTGTCAGGCGGCCGCGTGAGGCATCGGCAAGCCTGGCGCGCACGCGAATGCCTGCATCTTCGTGCGTGGTGCTCACGACCTCACCCTCACGGTGAATAGATGCCATCACATCACCGCGCTCGTAGGGCACCACCAGTTCGACTACTGCGGTGAGCGAGCGCACTCGGTCGGCGATGGTGCGCAGTAGATCGTCGACGCCCTCGCCCGTTGCGGCCGAAATGAGTACCGAGCCGGGGTTGTCGTACACCAAGCGCTTTGCCGCGTCGTGGTTGGCGTCGCACTTGTTGAAGACGAGCAGTTCGGGCACCTTGTCGGCGCCGATTTCCTCCAACACTTCGCGAACTGCCGCAATCTGGCCCTCGGGGTCGACAGCACTCGAGTCGACAACGTGCAACAACAAGTCGCTGCGGGTCGCCACTTCGAGCGTGCTCTTGAACGCCTCGATCAACGTGTGCGGCAGGCGGCGGATGAACCCGACGGTGTCGGTGAGCAGCACCGGCTCTCCTCCGGGTAGCGACAAGCGGCGGGTCGTCGGGTCGAGCGTTGCAAAGAGCCTGTTCTCCACCAACACGCCCGCATCGGTGAGACGGTTGAGCAACGTCGATTTTCCGGCGTTCGTGTAACCGACAATCGTCACGTTTGCCAAGCCGCTGCGTGACCGGCCTTTACGTTGCTCGTCGCGGGTGCGCTGC
>RFOJ01000232.1 GCA_009926705.1 Acidimicrobiia bacterium | reverse complement strand
GCCGCATACGAAGCAGCATTCGACTACGCCAACAACCGCAGCGTATTCGGCAAGAATGTCGGCGACTATCAGCTCACGCAGGTGAAACTCGGCCGCATGGTGATGATCATCCAAGCGGCACGGCAGTTCAGTTACGCAGTAGCGAAGATGATGGGCAAGGGTGAAGGCGCCATGGAAGCCAGCATGGTGAAGGCCTACGTGTGCAAGGCGGCGGAGTGGGTCACCCGCGAGGCGATGCAGATTCATGGCGGATACGGCTATGCAGAGGAATATCCCGTAAGCCGCATGTATGTCGACGCCCGAGTGCTCTCGATTTTTGAAGGCGCCGACGAGACGCTCTGCTTGAAGGTGATCGCGCGACGTCTCGTCGAGTCAGCACAAGGCTGACGCACAACCTCCGAGCTTTTCAGCGAGCACGCTGCGCGCGACGGGTGCGACTACTCGACGAATTCAAGTAGTTCGTGCAACGAACTCAACCGCTCGCAGTCATAGTCAGCGTGGTCGCCGAATGGGTCGTACAACAGCGGCACGAGCCCTGCCGCCACTGCTCCCCCGACGTCGTTCACGTACGAGTCACCGACGTATGCAATACGTGCAGGCGACAAGCCGAGTGCAGCGATGGCGTCGCCGAAGATTCGCGGGTCGGGTTTTGCGTAACCGATGACATGCGAGTCGGTGACGATGGTGACCGGCACGCCCGAACCTTCGCCCACCTGGGCGATGCACAGGTGTGCCAACGTTGCTTCGATTTGCCCGCTCGCGTTCGACACCACGCCGATTGGCACCTTGCGCAAGTACAACTGCCACAGTGCGGCGACTGATTCGAGCATCGGATATCTCCAGTAGAACGGCGAGAACAAGGAGCGCATCGCCCGAGTAGCTGGTTCGAGGTGTTCGTCGGCAACTCCGGCCTTCTGCAGATACGCGTGTCGATAGATGTCCCACGTGATCTTGTCGATCGATTTGTCGGTGCGCTTGCTGGCGACCGCGTCGAGCGCCTCCATGCCCGCGTAATGGCAGCGCACGAGAGCGGCGTGGTCGGTGGTGCCGCCGAACGGAGAAATCGCCATGCCGGTCGAGACAGGTTCGGGGATGACGAAGATGCCGCCCGCGTCGAAGAGCACGGCGTCGAAACGAGCCGTCATGAGCAGCGCGTTACTTCGAGCGCGACAAGCCTGCGCGCTTGCCTCGCGAGATGAATTTGAGCGCCATCTTGCGACTGGCTTCGTCAATCATCTCGTCGCCGAACATCACCGCACC
>RFOJ01000231.1 GCA_009926705.1 Acidimicrobiia bacterium | reverse complement strand
ACTCAGCTCTGGATTGACGGCCAGCAGTTCGACCGCGAGAAGTGGTTGAACGGTGACCCGCGTAAAGACGGCGGCTTCAACCCGTTCCACGTGCGACCGATTCGCGCCTTCGGCTGAGATACGGGTACCGCTCGCAGCCACCTTGCGACCCGAAAGTTACATCGTCACAACATCCGTCTCTTGACTCTTTTCGTGCGAGGAGTACGGTCGCGCCTCAAGGGATCCACTCCCGCTCTGACAAGGAGGCAATGATGAGCAAACGCCATCGAGACGGCAATTCAATACCTCGACCCAAAGCAGAACTGCGAGCGCACGCGCATCGCGAGCGTCACCGCGTGAAAGGCGAGTTGCACTCGCTCGCGACGTCAGTCGGTAGATCGCTCGCCCCGGATGAATGCGACGAGCCGGCCGTCGAGTGGAAGACCGAGCGCCGCGCCAACCATCACCACGCCACCGAACGTGCCACCCGTGGCCGTCGCCTGCGCCACTGGAAGACCAAAGAGTGGAAGCGGCGCACTTCAGCTCGCCGCGCTCGTGCACGCATCGAGGAGCAAACCGCCAAAGAGGCCTGATGTCACGAGTGCGATAGCGGCTCGCCACACGGCGAGTACTGTCGGCTCGGGAGGCGTAGTGACATATCAGCCCGTGTTGCACCACATCACGGGAGAGTTTCGTTCGCGATGGCGCGGACGCATCCACGCAGGTGCCGGGTGCGCAGCGGTTCCAGCGGGGGCTGCGTTAATCGTGCTCGCCGAAGGTGCGACGGCAATTACGGCTGCTGCAATCTACGTCGCGTCACTCGTGATGCTGTTCGGTACGTCGGCCTCGTATCACATCCTCGCCCGAAGCCGTCGTGCGCAACTTGTGATGCAGCGCCTTGATCACTCGATGGTCTACGTGCTGATTGCAGGTACGTACACGCCGGTGTGTCTCCTCGCACTGCCAGGAGAGCTCGGCGTCGTCATGCTCTGTGTGGTGTGGGCGATCGCCGCGTTCGGCATCGTGCTCAAGTCGGTGTGGCGTGCTCGTGTCTTTGCGTCGATTCTCTACGTCGTGCTCGGTTGGATCGTGATTGTTGTCCTTCCGTGGGCGTACCACAGGATTGGAGTCGTTCCGCTCGCCCTGTATGCCGCAGGAGGCACGCTCTTCACCGTTGGTGCAGTGATGTTTTATCGACGCTGGCCGACATTGCGTCCGTCACACTTCGGCTTCCACGAAGTGTGGCACGTATTGACCGTGGTTGCCGTGGTGCTGCAATTCGCCGCCACCTCACTGCTCGTGCGCTGAACACGCAACTAGC
>RFOJ01000024.1 GCA_009926705.1 Acidimicrobiia bacterium | reverse complement strand
GACTGCTCGGGAACTGGTCGCGTGCGTCGTGTGCGCCAGAGCGTGCTCGGCCAGATGGTCACCACCAACGCCTGCGCGCGATGCAGTGGCATGGGTGAGATCATCGCGTCACCGTGCGGAGCATGCCGCAGCGAAGGTCGTGTCGTGAAAGAAGTGTCGCTCACTCTCGAAGTGCCGGCCGGTATCGACACGGGCCAGACGCTTCGACTCACTGGTCGCGGTGCGGTCGGCCCGCGCGGCGGTGATGCCGGCGATCTTTACGTGCACCTGCGTGTCACACCGCACGAGCAGTGGCGCCGCGAAGAGCACGATCTTGTCACCGACGTGCCGCTCTCCGTCGTTCAGGCTGCTCTCGGTACCGAGCTCGACCTCGAAACGTTGGATGGTGTTGAGCATCTCGTGGTGCCCGCCGGCGTGCAGCATGGGCATGAATTCGTGTTGCGCGGTCGCGGAGTGCCGAGGCTCACTTCAAGCGGTCGAGCGCGCGGTCGCGGCGACCTGCGTGCCCGTGTGACGGTGGAAGTGCCGACCAAGTTGTCGTCGCAAGAGCGCGACCTGCTGCGCAAGCTTGCTGAGTTGCGCGGTGAAAACGTGACCACCGACGAAGGGCTCGTCGCCAAGATCAAATCGGCGTTCTCGTGACGCCCCTGCGCCACTCCGCTGCGCACGTCTTTGTTGCCGACATCTCCGCACCGCACCTCGACGACGACGATCAGCACCACTTGGCCCGTGTGCTCCGACTGCGCGATGGCGAACAGGTGTCAGCAAGTGACGGCCGTGGTGCCTGGCGCATGTGCGAATGGCACGACGGTTCGCTGCGCGCGACGGGCGACGTGCAGCACGTGCCGGTGTCGTCGCAGCGTGTTGCCGTGGCGTTCGTGCCGGTGAAGGGCGATCGACCCGAGTGGTCGGTGCAGAAACTCACCGAGATCGGCGTCGATGAGATCATCGTGCTCGCGCCCACGCGCAGGGCAGTGGTGCGCTGGGGCGATGCCAAGGCATCAGCCAAAGACACCAAGCACATGCAGAAACTGCAGAAGGTTGCCCGTGAGGCATCGATGCAGTCGCGCCGCGTGTGGTTGCCCACCATCACAGGCCCGATCTCGCTCGCCGATGCGTGCGCGCGATCTGGTGCCGCCGTCGCCGACCCGGACGGTGCGCCGCTCGCAACATCCGCCGCCGCATCCACCGCGGCCCCCAACGCATCGGTCGCGACCACCTCATCCGCCGCGGCCCCCTTGCTCGTCATCATCGGCCCCGAGGGCGGCTTTGACGACGACGAGATTCCGGCTTCGGTTGCCAGAGTCTCGTTGGGTGGCACCATCTTGCGCGCGGAGACTGCCACACTGGTGGCGGCGACGTTGCTCGCCAACATGCGCGACCGCAAAGAGGCATCACGATGAGCGATTTCGACAACGACGAGGTAGGTGCGGCGTACGCGCGCCTCGTCGGCGAACGGCTCCGCTCCATTCGTCTGCAGAAGAACATGTCGCTCGGCGACGTCGAACAGAAATCGAACCAAGAATTCAAGGCGTCGGTGCTCGGTGCGTATGAGCGTGGTGAGCGCGCAGTGTCGGTATCGCGTCTCGAGCGCCTCGCACGTGTGTATGACGTGGGTGTCGAGCAACTGCTGCCACGCGACCCGCAGCGGGTTGAGCCCGGCACCGCGGCGCCGCAGGGCAAACTACGCATCGACGTGGCGAAACTCAGCCAGATGCAGGGCCCGCAGTTCTCGATGCTGGAGAAGTTCTTGCGGATGATTCAGATTCAGCGCCAAGACTTCAACGGCAAGGTCATCACGGTTCGTGCCCACGACATTCGCGCCATCGCAGTGATGCTTGATGTCTCGGTCGATGAGGTGCCCGCGCGGCTCACGAGCCTGGGCCTCGTCTTCGTGCCGCCCCAAGCGTGACCTCGCACGTTTCGCGCGCTGACGCAGCGCCCCAGCCGCACGCGACCGCTCCGCACGCGCCCGCGCCGCACACACCCTGGTCGACGCTCGCACCAGTTGCGGAAATTGGCTTCGGCGTCTACGTGCACGTGCCGTTCTGTCATCACAAGTGCGACTACTGCGCGTTCGCCACATTCACCGATCGCGCACATTTGATTGATCGATACCTCGCCGCGCTGAAAGTGGAGATCGAGCGCGCAGCCACTGGCGCTGACTCGTCCGGCGCAGCTTCACCGCTCGCATCCACCATCTTCGTTGGTGGCGGAACACCGTCGCTCGTCGACCCGCAGGCGCTCGTCACTGTGCTTGATGCGATTCCGCGCCGCGACGACGCCGAATTCACCATCGAATGCAACCCCGACGATGTCACCGTCGACATGCTGCGCACGTTCCGCAGCATCGGCGTGAACCGCATCAGTCTTGGCATGCAATCGGCGCGCGAGCACGTGTTGTTGTCGCTCGGTCGAACGCACACACCAGCCAACGTGAAGCGCGCTGTCGACGCAATTGCCGATGCTGGTCTCGACAATTTCAACCTCGACGTCATCTACGGCGGGGCAGGGGAGTCGCTCGCGGACTGGAAGTCGACTATCGAGAGCGTCATCGCGCTCGGTGCCCCGCACGTGTCGGCATACGGTCTCACGGTTGAAAACGGAACCGCGCTTGCCGATCAACCCGACCGTCACCCCGACGACGACGACCAAGCCGACAAATACGACATCGCCGACGACCTGCTCGCCGCGAGCGGCCGCATGAACTACGAGATCTCCAACTGGGCTGTGCCCGGGCGCGAGTGCCGTCACAACGCGGTGTATTGGAGCGGCGGCGACTACGCCGGGTTCGGCAGCGCCGCCCATGCACATCGCGGCGGTCGCCGCTCGTGGAATGTGCGCACCCCCGACCGCTACATCGAGCTCATCGAGTCGGGCAAGAGCGCCGAGTCATCGCACGAAGAGTTAGATGACCGCACGCGACGCCTCGAACGCCTGCAACTGCAGTTGCGCACGCGCGACGGCGTGCCCCGCGAGGCCCTCGCCGACGCAGATGTCGAGGAGATGTCCGAACTCGTGCAGCCGCACGGCGATCGTCTCGTGCTCACACGCGCGGGCCGGCTGCTCGCCAACGAAGTGTCGCTGCGCCTACGCGCCTAACGCTCAGGCGCCTCGCCACCGCTCTCTCATCGCATCAGGCGCCCGACCACCCGTCTCTCATCTCGTCCGACCCCTCACCACCGCCGCCACAGGTAGGCTGACGGTCGCTTTCGGGCGTGTAGCTCAGTTGGTTAGAGCGCCACCTTGACATGGTGGAGGTCCCCGGTTCGAGTCCGGTCACGCCCACCACTGCAATCGCGCGCTCAAAGCGCAGTGGTGACTCCGCCACACCCCTTCCGTATGTTCTGGGGCACGATGACGACGCTCACTAGCCAGCCCACCACACAGCCCACCACCCACACCTGCACCTCTCAGTCCGCCACCGCGCGCAAACCTCGCCCCTCTGTCGCCGAACGACGCCAGGCCGATCTCGCCGAAGGCATCATCAAACTGAGCCCTTCGTCGCTCACGTTCTTGCACGACGAGTGCCCCGCCTGCTTCTGGCACCACTACAACGGCCGCCCGCGTCCCGCGACGGCGTTCCCGAAAGTGTTCGGTGCGCTCGACAATGCGCAGAAAGAACTGTTCGTCGGCCGGTCCACCAAAGAAGTGAAGAAGTCGCTGCCCGCCGGCACCATCCAGCGCGGCAAGCGCGTGAAGTCTGAAGCCATCGCTCTGCCTGGCACGTCGTATCGCGTGCAGTTCGGGGGAGAAACCGACACCATCTTCCGCTTCTCTCGCGCCGGATACGGCGTGTGCGACTTCAAGACGTCCGCACCCAACGAAGAAGCCGCCGCGCTCTACGGCCGCCAGTTGCATGCGTATGCGATTGCGCTCGAGCGGCCGGCCGGCGAGGCCATTCCACTCGCGCCGGTGTCGCGTCTCGGGCTTGTCTGCTTTCCGCCTGAGGGCATGCTCGAGCTGCCGACGCCGAAGTCAGCCCCCGTTAAGCAATACGCCTACCGCACTTCTGCCGTGTGGGTCGAAGTTGAGCGCAACGACGAAGAGTTTCTCCATTTCGTTGCCGGTGCCGTCAAGTTGATCACTCGCCGCACCATGCCGCGCTCGGCCCCCAACTGCGGCTGGTGTCGTTGGACGCGCATGACCGCGCCGCTCCTCGAGCAAGAGTCATTCGCTGTGCACGAGCCCACCGGGCTCGAGCATGCGTTGCTCACCGGCGCCGCCTAAGCGTCGCTTAAGCGTCGCCTGCCTGCGCTACGGCTGGTGCCGCTTGACCACCGCTTCAGATTCGCGCGCGGCGGCCTTGAAAATTCCTTTGCTCATCAGCGATAGCTCAACATCGCGACGCTTGTTGTAAATCTCTGCCCGCCGCGTATGAATCGTCGGGTCGTCGGGTGCCGCCCACGCAGCGAAGTCTGCCAAGTGGCATGCGAGGCGAATATCGCCGTCTTCGGCCAAACCTTTCGCGCGCGCAATCAGCACGTCGGCACCGCCGGCGAGTGATGCAATCTCGGTGCCAAGCGCCGCGTCGGGTGCGGGCTTCAAACGTGATGCTGCACCGTCCCACCATCCGCCGTACAAGCGCCAGATGCCACGCACCACAAACTCGGGCTCGTCGTACAGCGGTCGCAAGTACGGCTTCGCCAACACCTCAGCAGGCACCTTCACGGTGTGGATGATCGCATCAAGCGTCTCGCCGGCGTTCATCATCTCCAGCACTTGTCGCACGAGCGCTTCGAGCGCGCCGGCAATGTCGCCGAGCACGCCCGCGATGCGCTGTTTGCCGCGAATCGGCAGGCCGTGGGCCGGCACCAACAACTCTGGGCCCTGTGCAATCATCGCGCGCAACGCATGCGCCCACTCCAACGCGTAGCGCTGCACCTTCTGCGGGTTGCCTGCGTTGGGGAAGTTCCAGATCACGAAGTCGCCAGTGAACATCCACTTCTTCTCCGGCACCCACGCCCACAAGTGGTCGTCGGTTTCGCCGCGCGCGTGGTGCAGTTGCACTGCGCGATCACCGAGGCGCAAGTCGAGTCGGTCGTCAAACGTCTGGTCGGGCTTCGCAGTGTCGGGTGGAAGAAACCGCGTCGGGTCATGCACGAGCGTCAGTGGTGCGCGCATCTCTGAGCGAATGCCGCCGAACTGTCTGCGGTTGATGAGCATGTTCCAGTCCGACGTGTCTTCGTAGCGCTGCATGCGCGCCAGCACGTTCTCGTGGCCCACGACGGTGGGTCGCGCCGCTCCGCGCGCTGCGGCGTCGGCGATGAATGCTCCACTGCCGCCGATGTGGTCGGCATGGCCGTGGGTGTACACGAGGTGCGAGACGGGAGCCGGGCTCCACGTGCGCATGGCATCCACCACTTGCTTGCCGCTGCCGGCACCCGATGCGTCGAAGCAGGCGAGTGCATCGCCAGCCTTCATCACCACGCTGTGGCTGAAGTTCTCCACGTAGGCAAGGCCGTCGTCCAGTTCCCACACGTCGGAATTCACGCGATTGACGGGTTCGTTTACGACCCCTGAGTCGATCACTCGGTCGCTGAGCTCAAGTGGGTGCGTGGCCACGCGCCAAACCTAGTTGCGCGCCCGCGGTGCGCTCGCTCCGCGACAGCGCGGCCTTCGCCCCGCACCATGCGCCCCATCGATTCGCCTACCATCGCCCAATCGTGGCGACGCGCGAAAACCCCTACATGTCGGCCTCGCCGATCAACGAGATCTTCCCGAGGCTTCGTGGCGGCGTGAATCCCGAACGCTTTAAGCGTTGCGAGGCCATCGTCGAGCGGTTTTTCGAGCGCACGCTGTTGACCGCGAGCGACAACCTTCCGTTTCTCATCACTGGTGATATTCCGGCCATGTGGCTGCGTGACTCCACGTGGCAGGTGAACCCGTTCTTCCACTCGCGCAACCCACAGGTCGGTCGCATGCTCGCCGACGTGTCGCGTGCGCAGGTGCGCTACGTGCTCATCGACCCGTATGCCAACGCGTTCAACTCGTCAGCCGACGGAAACTGCTGGCACAAAGATTTCCCGCACCAGAGCGATTGGGTGTTCGAGCGAAAGTTCGAGCTCGACTCGCTCGCCAGTGTGCTGTACTTGGCTCGTCGCATCGTCGAAGTGTTCGGCATCACCGATCATCTCGATGACATGTTTCGAAATGCCGTCGTCGGCATCATGCGACTCGCCGCCCGTGAGCAACGCCACGACCCCGAGTCGTACGTCTTCGTGCGCGACAATGGGGTAGCGCACGACTCGTTGTCGCACGCCGGGCGCGGCGCCCCTGTCGCGCACACCGGCATGGTGTGGTCGGGCTTTCGTCCGAGCGACGACGCATGCGTGTACGGCTACCACGTGCCGTCGAACCTGTTCTTCGCTAACGAGTTGCGCAAACTGCCCACTGTGCTCGGGGCCACACAGAACCCTGCCGCAGCACAAGCCGCCTGGCATCCCGGGGCCGACATCAGCGCCCTCGCCAACAGGCTCGCCGCCGACATCATCTCGGGCGCCCACACCCACGCGCTCACCGACCGTGGGTATGCCTACGAAGTCGACGGCCTCGGCAACGCGTTGCACTGCGACGACGCCAATGTGCCGTCACTGCTCTCGCTGCCGTATCTCGGTGTGTGTGCAGCCGACGACCCCGCGTATCTCGCGACACGCAAGCACGTGCTCTCGTCAAGCAATCCTTGGTATTTCAGCGGCACCGCATTGCGTGGCGTGGGGTCGCAGCACACGCCGAAGCATCACGCGTGGCCGATTGCCGTCGCAGTCGAAGCGATGACATCGACCAACCCGAACGACATGCTCGCCGCCGCCGACTTGCTCGAGCGCACCGACGCCGGCACGGGCTGCATGCATGAGTCGGTGCACGTCGACGACCCGTCGCGATTCACGCGCGAGTGGTTTTCGTGGGCCGATATGACGTGGCTCGACCTCGTGCTCCGCGCCGCGAAGTAACGCGCTGCTTACTTCGGCAGGCCCAGCACTCGCTCGCCGAGAATGTTTCGCATCACGTTCGACGTGCCGCCCATAATCGTGTACGCCGGCGCATACGCAAGCCCTTGCGTTACGTCGTCCCACAACGTGGCATACGGCCCGAACACGCTTGACACGAAGTCCGCGACTCGTGCCTCGTGCTCGGTGCAGAAGCACTTCGTTGCCGCGGAGAACCCTGCGGGCGCCTGCTTCAGCACCTCGCGAATCACGAGAATGCGCCCGAGCGTGTAGCCAATTTCGATCTGCGCAATCTGATCGCGAACCATCAAGTTTGAAGTGTCGGCCCGCTCTCGCGCCATCAGATACAACGCTCGGTTCGACACGAGACGGTCGATGCCGCCGCGTTCGTGCTCTAACTGGCGCATCGTCTGCTTGAACGCTGCACCTTCCGCACCAACCAAGTTCTCCACCGGCACGCGCACATCGGTGTAGAACACCTCGCAGAAGTGGCGGTTGGTCGTCATGTCGGTGATTGGTCGCACCTCGATGCCCGGAGTATCCATCGGCACGATGATTTCGCTGATGCCCGCATGCGGCGGGCCTTCTTTGCTCGTGCGACAGATGAGATAACAAAAGTCGGCGAGTTCGCCGAAACTCGTCCAGATTTTCTGGCCGTTGATCACCCAATGGTTGCCATCGCGCACCGCCGAAGTGGTCAGCGACGCGAGGTCGCTACCTGCATTCGGTTCACTCATGCCGATGCACCACGTGGTGTCGCCGCGCAGCATGTCGGGCAAGAAGCGCTCTTGTTGCTCGCGCGAGCCGTAGCCAATCAACGCCGGCCCCATCTGTCGGTCAGCGAACCACATGCCGGCAATCGGCGCCCCAGCGGCAATCATCTCCTCGCCGACGATCAATCGGTCGATGGGTGGTCGTCCACCGCCGCCGTGCTCCGACGGCCAGGTCATACCGATGAAGCCTTCGCGGCCCAATTCGCGCGAGAAGTCTTTGGAGTAACCGTTCATCCAGCTGTCGTTCGCCCTGCCGTAACGAGCGACGGCGTCGGCGGCAAGTTCGCGCGCACGTTTGCGCAGCAACACTTGTTCCAGCTGAAGTCCATCCCGAAGTAGGGTACATCCGTGCCAAAAATCAAAGTAAACACTCCGGTCGTCGATCTTGACGGCGACGAAATGACCCGAATCATCTGGGCGTTCATCAAGGATCGCTTGATTTTCCCGTATCTCGACCTCGAGCTCGACTACTACGACCTCGGCATCGAATACCGCGACAAGACGAGTGATCAGGTCACCGTCGACGCGGCCAACGCCATCTTGAAGTACGGCGTGGGCGTCAAGTGCGCCACCATCACCCCCGATGAGGCGCGCGTCAAAGAGTTCAACTTGAAGCAGATGTGGAAGTCGCCCAACGGCACCATCCGCAACATCCTCGACGGCGTCGTGTTCCGCGAGCCGATCATCATCAAGAACGTGCCGCGTCTCGTGCCGCACTGGAACAAGCCCATCGTCATTGGCCGCCACGCGCACGGCGACCAGTACCGCGCGACCGACTACAAAGTTCCTGGCCCTGGCACGGTGACCATGACGTATGTTCCGCAAGACGGCAGCAAGCCCGTCGAGATGGAGATTGCGAAGTTCAAGGGTCGCGGTGTCGTCATGGGCATGTACAACTACGACGAGAGCATCCGCAATTTCGCGCGCGCGTCGTTTAACTACGGCTTGCAGCGCAAGTACCCGGTGTATCTCAGCACCAAGAACACGATCTTGAAGGCCTACGACGGCCAGTTCAAAGACATCTTCGCCGAGGTGTTCGAGAAAGAATTCAAAGCCGAGTTCGACAAGGCCGGCCTTACTTACGAGCACCGCTTGATCGACGACATGGTCGCCTGCATGCTTCGTTGGGAAGGTGGCTACGTGTGGGCCTGCAAGAACTACGACGGCGACGTGCAGTCAGACGTGGTCGCGCAGGGCTTTGGTTCGCTCGGCCTCATGACTTCTGTGCTCACCACGCCCGACGGCCGCGTGCTGGAGAGCGAGGCGGCGCACGGCACCGTCACGCGCCACTATCGCGACCACCAGCAAGGCAAGAAGACGAGCACCAACCCGATCGCGTCGATCTTCGCGTGGACGCGCGGCCTCGCGCACCGCGGCAAGCTCGACGGCACGCCGGCGGTCACCGATTTCGCCAACAAGCTCGAGCAGGTGTGCATTGAAGCCGTCGAAGGCGGCGAGATGACCAAAGACTTGGCTGCGCTCATTTCGAAAGACACCAAGTGGTTGACCACCGAAGAGTTCCTCTCGGCGATCGATCGTCGCCTGCAGGAGAAGATGGCGAAGGGCTGATGCGCGCTGTCGTGCTCACCGAGTTTGGTGAGCCAGAGGTATTGCGCGTCACCGACGTGCCAGTGCCGACACCAGCGGCGGATGAAGTGCTCGTGCGTGTGCACGCCACCGCGCTGAATCGTGCCGACTTGTTGCAGCGTCGTGGGTTCTACCCGAACCCGTTCCCGACGGCGCACGACATCCCGGGCATGGAGTTCGCC
>RFOJ01000230.1 GCA_009926705.1 Acidimicrobiia bacterium | reverse complement strand
CGTGAGTTAATCGATACGTTTCATCGTTATGGTCTTGCCGTCAACACTTGGACGTGCGACGACCCAGCGAACATGGCTGCGCTCATCAACTGGGGAGTCGACGGCATCTGCACCAACGTGCCCGACGTGGCGCTGCGAGTGCTCGCTAATACTCGACGAGCATCGGCTTGATCAACCGAAGTGACTCTGGGCGATGGCGAATCGTCAAGGTCTTCGTCTCGTCGATGAAGTCGCCATCGAGCTGGTAACCGAATTCGGCGGGGTAGTCGAACGACACCTCCTCAACGCCTTCGATGATCTCAAGCCCGCGCCGTGCGGACGCACCGCCGCTGCGTAGCGCTCCCCACAACGTCGACAACATGAGGGGCGTCGAGAGTCGTCGGAAGACGACCGCGACCAACGGCTTCTCCAACGAGGCGGCTCGCGACAACTCGACGGCGCGTTTGCCGACGTAGGTGTACGGGTTGGTGTTCAGCACGATCGCAGAGAAACCGTTCGGGATACGCCTGCCGTCGACCGTCACAGTGAAGTGGGGGAACTTGCGGTCGTAGTCGACGAACCACGCCTTCAAGGCGGCGTAGACGAACAGCGGCTGGCCAACCAGTCGTTTGAAACTGAACGTGCGCTCCACCTGGCGAACGACTTCGGCGTCGTAACCGATGCCGGCATGGAACGTGAAGTAACGACCATTGGCCTCGCCGAGTCCGATGGGGGATACGAGACCGCCGTCGAGTCCCGCAGTGAGCTGGGTGACCGCGAGAAGTGGATCGTTCGCCATGCCGAGCGAACGGGCGAACACATTGGTCGAGCCCCCCGGCAAGACGCCAAGAGCGACATTGCTCCCGGCCAGGCCGGTAGCGACCTCGTTGAGCGTGCCGTCGCCGCCGAAGGCGATAACGGCGTCAAGCCCGCGCGCCACGGCGTCAGTGGCAAAACGTGTGGCGTGGCCGCGCTCGCTCGTTTCCACCACCTGTACGTCGTGGTGTCGGGCCAGATATTGGTGCACCTGCACGGTGTTGCGCGGTGTCACCGACGTGGCGAACGAGTTGACGATCAGCAGGATTCGCACGCGTTTTCACGGTATCGGCGAGGTTGACGGGCGATTGACGAAGGTCACAGACCCGCTGTGAGCGACCGTCGAGGCTGATTCTTCGGCGAGGTGACCGAGCGGTAACAATAAAGGTCATGAAGATTGTGGTCTGCGTCAAACAGATTCCCGATCCCGCGACGCCGGGATCACTCGATTCGTCGACGAACGCGCTCAAGCGCGACGGAAAACTAATCCTCGACGACTCCGACGCCTACGGCGTGGAGATGGCGCTGCAGCTGGCGACGGCGGCTGGTGGCGGT
>RFOJ01000229.1 GCA_009926705.1 Acidimicrobiia bacterium | reverse complement strand
AGTCGATCGGCACGGCGTTCGATGCATCGTTGCATCTCGGGACGCTCGCTGCGGTGATCTTCGCAACGAGGAATCAGTTGTGGTCGCTCGTTCGTGACGGACTGAGGTACCCGTTCAGCAGCGAGTTGCGGGCGTCGTCGGCGCGCGGACGCCTCGCATGGATGTACGTCGTGACGGCGATTCCAGCTGCAGTGATTGGTGCACTCTTCGACGACGTCATTGCCGAGGCCCTGGGTGGGCCTGTTGCGGTTGCTCTCTCGCTCATCATCTTTGGTGCCGTCCTGTTCTGGGCTGATCGTCGCGGCGGTGAGCGCACCGAAGGAGACTTTTCCATGCGCGACGCGTGGCTGATCGGAGCGGCACAAGTGTTGGCGCTCAATCCCGGCACCTCCCGGTCGGGCATCACCATCTCTGCGATGCGTGCGCTCGGCTTCACGCGAAGTGAAGCCGTGCAGATGTCGTTCGTCGTTGGCGTGCCAATCATCGCCGGGGCAGGCATCTGGAAGACGGTGGGTCTCATCAGCGACGGTTTACCCGACGGTTTGGGCGCCGCGCTCATCATCGGCATCTCGTCTGCGGCAGTGACGGGTTGGCTGGCGATTCGGGCTTTGCAGCGTGTGGCATCGCGATCCAACTTCAACGTGTTCGTCATCTATCGACTGGTGCTCGGGCTCGTCGTGTTGAACCTCGCCATCACTGGCTTGCGCTGACGAGGGACTGGCACATCACCAGACCCGTAGCCTTACGCCCGTGCCAGGCATTCGCCGTTTGAATCACGCGGTGCTCTACGTGAGCGATGCGCGACGCAGTGCCAAGTTTTATTGCGAAGTGCTTGGCTTCACGGTGGTGCAAGAAGCGATGGGTGGTCGTGCGGTATTCGTGCGGGCAGAAGCCTCGACGAACCATCACGATCTCGGTCTCTTCAGCATCGGGAATGTGCCGGCTCTGCGTATGCACCACCAGCACGGTATCGATCTGCCGCAGCACGCCCGCGCCGGCCAGGCCACCGAGCATCTGGGCGACGACGTACCCCAACGCGTCCTTCACCGGAAACCTGCCCCCGGCCACGAGTCCCGCCGTCACCGCCGGGTTCAGATGGCAGCCCGAGACGTGGCCGACCGCCGCGGCCATCGTGAGCACGGTGAGTCCGAAGGCGAGCGACACGCCGACGAACCCGATGCCGAGATCGGGATAGGCCGCCGCCAAGACGGCGCTGCCGCAGCCCCCGAGCACCAGCCAGAACGTCCCGATCGCCTCCGCCAGCAGCTTGCCCATGATCACCGCTTCCTTAAAAAACCCTGAGGAAAACCGTTCTCACCGGCGCAACCCTAGCCCATCGACCCGCGCGTG
>RFOJ01000228.1 GCA_009926705.1 Acidimicrobiia bacterium | reverse complement strand
CCGAACTCAACGACCCGTCGCCTGCAACATCGAGCGTCGCACCAGAGTTTACGACGGTGCCCTGACCAGAGCCTGATGCACCCAGCGCATTGTTGGTGGTGATTTTGAGCGTGCCGTGGCTCACGGTCGTGACGCCGGTGTAACTGCTGTTGGCGCCCGAGAGTGTGAGCGTGCTCGCCGATGCGGCGGTCACCTTGTTCACGACTCCCGCACCGGTGATGTCGCCGGTCAACACCTGGTCGTTCGTCGATGCGTGCGAGAGCACTGCCCCGCTGTCGATGTTGATGGTGCCGGCGTAAGACGCAGGGGTGGCCGTTGCACCGAGTGTGCCTGTCAACGAGATCGTGCTCGTCGCGTCGGAGATGGTCGTATTGCCCGCGTAGGTGTTGGCACCGCTCAACACGAGCGTGCCCGCTCCCGCCTTGGTGAAGTCAGCTCCGGTCGCACCGGCAATCACACCCGGATACGTGAAGGTGGTGCTCGTTGGCACGCTGATGGTGCCGTCACCCGACTGCAGCGTGATGCCGCGCTTGGCGTCAATCGACACGCTCGCCGTCACGGCAAGCGCGCCACCGTTGAGCTCGAGATGGTCTGCCGTTACCGTGCTGGGCACCGCGCCGAGATTGCGATCAGTGGAGATCGACAAGGTGCCACCGGTGATGGTGGTGCCCGCAGAGTACGTGTTGGTGCCCGAGAATGTGAGCGTTCCAGGGCCAGCCTTTGTGAGGCGACCGGAGCCAGCAGCCACGCCGCCGTAGGTGATCGTCGCCCCGCTATCAGCCGAGATGGTGCTCGCAGACGAAAGTGTGATGCCGCGATTCGGCGACATGGTGAACGACGACGTCGCGCGCAACGTGCCACCGTTGAGTGTGAGCCTGTCAGCGACGAGCGCGCCCGGCGCAGCGCCAAGGTTATTGTCAGCAGAGATGGCAACTGTTCCGGCCGTAACCGCGGTGGTGCCGGTGTAGGTGTTTGTTCCAGAGAGCGTGAGCGTGCTCGCGGTGGAGGTGTCTTTGGTGAGTGTTCCCGCGCCCGAGATTGCGCCAGAGAACGTCTGGGTTGCAGACGACGAATATGTGAAGGTGCCGCCGTTGACGATGTTGCCGGCGTAAGTGGCGGCGCCCGAGGAGACCGTGCCAAGTGAACCAGTGCCAGTGACGGCGACAGCACCGGCAGAGATGGTGGTTGCACCGCTGTAGGTGTTGACACCGGAGAGATCTAGGCTTCCGGCTCCGGCTTTCGTCAATGCCCCCGTTCCGGCGATCACGCCGCCGTACGAGAGTGTCTTCCCGCTCGCAACATTAAGCGTGCCGTTACCCGACCCGAGGGTTACGCCGCGCGTCGTGTCGAGCGTG
>RFOJ01000227.1 GCA_009926705.1 Acidimicrobiia bacterium | reverse complement strand
GTCAGTGCGACCGGCACGGTGTTTGGCGACAATCAGGTCGGCGGTGCCGCGGGCCGCCGTCGAGTCTCCAGCCGCTTCGCCGCGATAGATGAACATGACGACGTCGGCGTCCTGCTCGATGGCGCCTGATTCGCGCAAGTCGGAAAGGTTCGGGCGTTTGTCGCCGCGGTTCTCCAGGTTGCGGCTCAACTGACTGAGCGCGACGATCGGAACGTTGAACTCACGGGCCATCAGTTTCAAATTGCGGCTGATGTCGCTCACTTCAAGTTGACGGTTCTCGACCTTTGCGTCGCCGCCCATGAGCTGCAAGTAGTCGATGACGATGAGCGCGAGATCGCCCTGCGCAAGGCGCACGCGTCGCGCGCGGGCGCGCATCGAACCCACGGACGTTGATGGCGAGTCGTCGATGATGAGCGGAATATCGAGACGCCCGACGGCACGACCGATCTCTGTCCACTGGCGCTCACTCGGCGCCGCGCCGCGCAACACTTCGGACGGCACGCTCGCTTCGCTTGCGAGCACACGTTGCGACAGTTCGTACGCGCTCATTTCAAGGCTGAAGAAAATGACCGGTCGCATCGTGTTACGTGCGACGTTGACCGCCATGTTGAGAGCGAGCGCGCTCTTGCCCATGCCCGGGCGGGCACCGATCACGTTCAATGCGCCGGGCTGCAAACCGAGCAGCAACTCGTCGAGTTTTGTGAAGCCCGTCGGTACGCCGGTCATCGAGTTCGGGTTGTTCCAGCGTTCTTCGATGGTCTCCAGGGATTGCGTCAACAATTCACCGAGCTGCTGGGCGCCCTCGTTCAACTTGCCAGCGGAGACGTCGTAGATCTTGCTCTCGGCTTCGTCGAGTGCCTGGTCGACATCTGGTGGTTCGCTGTAGGCGATCTCTGCAATCGCCGCCGCTGCGGTAATGACACGGCGCAACTTCGACGCGTCGCGCACGATCTTGGCGTATCGCTCAGCACTCGAGATCGCCGGCGTCGCATTTTGTAGTCGCACGAGCGCGTCGAGGCCGCCGATGCCCTCCAACTTTGCTGCCTTGCGCAACTCTTCACCGACGGTGACCGGGTCGACAGGTTCTCCGGCGATGCTGAGCGAGCGGATCGCATCGAAGATGCTGCGGTGCGCGGGCTTGTAGAAGTCTTGGTCGTTGAGACCGAGTTCGAGCACCGTCGCGATCGCCTCGTCAGACAGCATCATCGCGCCGAGCAACGATGCTTCTGCATCCACGTTGTGTGGCGGGATGCGCGGCTTGCCTCCTTCGGCGTCGCCGCGGCGAATATCAGTGATCGTCACCCATCTACCTTCGTTCATCTGGCCTGTTGATCACAAGGGGAACAACCCTGTGAATTGTCCGTGATTGTGCGGTGGATG
>RFOJ01000226.1 GCA_009926705.1 Acidimicrobiia bacterium | reverse complement strand
AAGAAGTTTGAGCGCATGCCCTACATCGTCGTGGTGGTCGACGAGTTGAACGACTTAATGATGGTCGCGGCGCGCGACGTGGAAGAGTGCATCACCCGCATCGCGCAGAAGGCACGCGCGGTCGGCATCCACCTCATCGTCGCCACGCAGCGACCGAGCGTCAACGTGATTACCGGCGTGATCAAGGCAAACATTCCGGCCCGCATGGCGTTCGCCGTGTCGAGCCTCACTGACAGCCGCGTGATCTTGGACCAGCCTGGCGCGGAAAAACTCGTCGGCAAAGGCGACTTGCTCATGCTGCCGGGCAACACGAGCGTGGCCCAGCGCGTGCAGTCGGCGTGGGTGGGGGAGAACGAAGTTCGCAACATCGTGGCCCACTGGAAGCGCCAGTCGCCCGAGGTTGCCTACGTATCGGGCATCGAGGGTGGCGGCAGTGCAGAGGGTGCTGGCGAGTTGCCAGGTGGCACCACCGGCGACGAAGACGACGACGAACTGCTGAAGCACGCCATCGATCTCATCGTGCGCACGCAACTGGGCTCTACGTCGATGTTGCAACGCAAGTTGAAAGTGGGTTTCGCCCGTGCCGGCCGCCTGATGGACTTGCTTGAACAGCGCGGCATCGTGGGGCCAAGTGAAGGTTCCAAGCCCCGCGAGGTGCTGATGACGCTTGAAGAGTGGGAGAAGATCCAGGGCAACTAAGCCCGCGGGCGGCTGTGCCGCCCGCCTGACGGATGAAGCCCCGGCGAACTACTCTTCGCCCATGAGCACAACGGGCACTGGCATCGCAGGCGTCGACATCTTCGGCAAGGGTCTCAAGTTTCCGGAAGGTCCGGTCGCGTGCGCCGACGGATCGGTACTGGTCGTTGAGATGTTCGGCGAACGCATCACGCGCATCATGCCTGACGGTTCAACGAAGGTGGTGGCCGAAGTGCCGGGCGGTCCGAACGGTCTCGCCGAATGCGCTGATGGTTCGCTCATTGTGTGCAACAACGGCGGGTCATTCACGCCGATTGATCTCGGCACGATGATTCTTCCTGGGCCGTTCGACCCTGCGCGCTACACCGGCGGCCGCATCGAACGAGTGGATCTGAAGACGGGCAAGATCACTCGTTTGTATGACTCGTGTGATGGTCACCCGCTGCGCGGCCCGAACGACCTCGTGCTCGACGGCAAGGGCGGTTTCTATTTCACCGATCACGGCATTCGGCATGAGCGAAGCGGCGACCGCACGTCGATCTATTACGCGAAGCTCGACGGCTCGATGATCAAAGAAGTGGTGTTCCCCGTCGAGGCGGCGAACGGCATCGGGTTGTCGCCTGACGGCACCAAGTTGTATTACGCCGAGACGCACACCGCTCGCGTATGGGTGCGCGAGATCGT
>RFOJ01000225.1 GCA_009926705.1 Acidimicrobiia bacterium | reverse complement strand
CGCCTCTCGTTGCGCGGAGGCGCGGTAGTAGACGCCCTGCACGCGTCCATACACTCGCAGGTGAATTTGCTTGAGACCCACGACGTTTTTCCCGCCTCCGGCGAGAACCTAGACTCGGGGCCGCACGCGATGCAAGCGCCCGCGACGGGTCAGTGAACGAAGCGCAGGCCCACCGCCACGACCGCGAAGCCGAGGAACATCAAGGCAACCGCGACGAGGATGAGGACTCCGAGTGAGACTCGGCGCGAGGGTTCGCGCGCCACCGGTGCGAGCGGTGCCGAAGGTGGAGGTGCAGGCTGCGAGGCCGCCGCGTGCGGTCGCGCCGCGGCGGTGAGGACGTCGAAGGCGGGGGGGCGCTGCAGCGTGGAGATGTCGTCGTCAGGACGGAGCCGGTCCCTCGACTCGTCGGTCCGGGCAGGGAGCTCGCTCGAGACGACCAGTGCCGGCATTGCCTGCGTCGTGTCGGGCATCGAGCGACGCTTGACCGCGATGGTCTGCGAGTCTTCCTCCGTGCTTGCTGGCGGTATGGTCGCTGTGCCATGTGGCGCTTGTCCGACGAGCGAGAACGAGCCCGCGGGCCGTAGCTCTCGCCACGCCGCCAGGCCCGCTCGAGCAGCGCGCGCTCGCCGCCGACTCGCGCGTGCGCACCGAGTCGGCCAATTATGACGACGGGTGGGACGAGTCTGCGTTCGCTACGACGACTGGCATTCGCATCAGCGGTCGAAGCAACGGCTGCTATGTCTCCGTAGTGACGCTCGCTGACGATGGCGACGAAACCCAAACCGGATTCGGGTTCTCAGTTGGCGACTCTCCGAACGATTTCAACCTCGACAAGGCAGCTCGCGAAGCCGCCGACCGTGCCACGCGCCTCCTCGGTGCGACGAAGCCCTCGTCAAAGCGAACCACCATCGTGCTCGATCCCTACGTCACGTCGCAATTCATCAGCATCCTCTCCAGCGCATTCAGCGGAGAGAACGTCTCAAAGGGTCGCAGCATCTTTGCCGACCGACTGAACGAGCAGGTCGCGGTTCCGTCGTTCACGCTGGTTGATGACCCGACGAACAAACTCGCCTATACCTCGACCGATATCGACGGCGAAGGCTTGGCGGCGCGAAGGAACGTGCTGATCGAAGACGGAGTGCTGAAGATGTTCGTGCACTCGTCGTACAGCGCCCGACGAATGAAGACCCGCAGCACCGGCAACGCCACTCGGGGCGGATTCGCGGGCTCGCCCGGCGTGGGATGCCTCGCCATGCAAGTGACGCCGGGCGAGCCTGCGAATCCGCCCCGCGTGGCATTGCCAGTGCTGTGGGTCTTCATTCGTCGGGCGCTGTACGACGAGTGCACGAACATCTTCAGCACTCCGTCTTCGATCAGCAC
>RFOJ01000224.1 GCA_009926705.1 Acidimicrobiia bacterium | reverse complement strand
GGCACGCTCGTGCAGCATCTCGGCGACCTGCCGAACGCATCGTCGCTCGTTGGTCACGCTCCGGGAGAGTTTCCGGTCGGTGCGGAATTCGTGCTGCATGACGTGCAGCTTGCACAGGGGTGTTTTCTTGCACGAGCTGCGAGTTCGACGCAAATTCGCGGGGCGTCTTTCCACCACCAGGGCATTGATGTGCTCGCGCCGGGTTTCAAGGCCGTTGGCCATGCGCCAGACGGACTGCTTGAAGCAATCGAGCATGAAGAGCATCGCATCGTCGGCGTGCAGTGGCACCCCGAAGACACGTCGGCCGACGACCCGCAACAGCAGGGCATCTACGACGCGTTCGTGCAACTCGCGCGTTGAGTAGAAATTCGCCCGCTATTGGCGGGGAGGCATCGCCCAGCGAACAGCTCGCGTGATCACATCGCCAAGTGGTCGCAGTGCGAATCGTTCGGTGACCGGCAAGTAGGGCAACTGCAGGTGGCGACGCGACCACCGCGGCAATGTCGAGATGGTTGCCGCAACCAACAACGAATATGCCGCTCGTGCCACCGGTGGCAGCGGGGGTTCGAGCAGCAGATAGCGCATGGCGTCGCGCGACTCCTTGGTGCCGCGAATCTCTCCGCGGTACGACACGATCTGGTCGCGCAATGCTCGAACCGATTCCGGCGGGGCTGGCACGCCCAGTTTGCGCGCGATGACGGCTGCGTCTTTCACGTATCCGTCACAGCCGGCTGCGTCGAGCGGGAACTCGCCATATCGCTGGTGTGCGGCCAGAAAACTGTCAATCTCGATGATGTGCACCCACCGCAAGAGGTGAGGATCGCGCGCCGAATAGGGTCGGCCATCGCTCGCCACGCCGTTCACTCGTTCGTGCACGCGGTTCACGGTGTCGACTGCTCGCTGTGCTTCTGTCGCCGGCCCGAACGAAGTGGCGGCGAGAAAATCTGCCGTGCGCTGCAGTCGCCCCCACGGGTCATTGCGGTAGTCGGAGTGCTGCGCGACGCCGGCCATGGCGAGCGGATGCAACGACTGCACGAGCAACGCGCGAAGCCCGCCGATGAACATCGATGCATCTGCATGCACTCGTCGAATCGGTCGATCTTCTCCGGTGCAGTCGGCTCCATGAGTTGCATCATTCGCGTCTCACCGTCTGGTCCGGCGACTCGGTCGCGCAACGCCTTGCCGAGGTTCTCGCGCACAGCGTCGACCGCGTCATTGACGGTCGCATGAGACAACTTCATACCTTCATCGTGCCATCGTGATGCGAAGTTGCGACTCGAGAGTACGAGGGCCGTCGGTACTCTGGAATGTGTGACCGCTTCGGATGACACACATACGGTCATGCCGCGCTGGGTGCCGCGTGCAATCCTGCTGTTCTGGCTCGGTTTTCTCGGAACGGTGCTCGTGCG
>RFOJ01000223.1 GCA_009926705.1 Acidimicrobiia bacterium | reverse complement strand
ATGCAGATCATGGTCGAGGGTCTTGCGCTCGCGGCCTTCGGTTACCTGCACCAGTTGACCAACGAGCCGCTGCTCAAGCAGTTGCTGCGCTACGTGATGAGCGACGAAGCCCGCCATGTGGCCTTCGGCGTGCTCAGCCTCAAAGAGGTGTACGACGGCATGAGCGACAAAGAGATCAAAGAACGCCAGGAGTTCGCCTACGAGGCGAGCATTCGCATGCGCGACCGATTCCTCCAGCAAGAGGTGTGGCGCCACATGGGTGTCGACCCGAAGGTGGTCGTGCCGCTCATGGTGAACGACCCGGGCCGCAAGATGTTCCAGTCGTTGCTGTTCTCCAAGATCGTGCCGAACTGCAAGAAACTGGGCTTGCTCGATCGCAATGACAAGTGGCTGCGCCGTCGCTTCGAAGAGATGGGCGTTATCCAGTTCGAAGACATGGAGAACACCGGCGAGGAGTACCTCCAGTTCGAACTCGGCAAAGAGGTCGCGACACCGGCTCACTGAGCCGGTTGCTCGTGTCGCCCGGCGTTAAGCGCCGCCGTCGCACCAACTAACCTTCGCGTATGCCGCGATTCGGTCAGGTCATCACTGCGATGGTGACGCCGTTCCACAAGGACGGCTCGCTCAACCTCGACGGTGCCAGGCGCCTCGCGCGCTGGCTGCAAGACAACGGCAACGACGGTCTCGTGCTCGCTGGTACCACTGGCGAAGCACCGGTGCTCACCGACGACGAGCGGCTGTCGGTGGTGCTCGGCGACGCGGCCGAGGTCGCATCGCATCCGCACTGGCGTGGCCAGATCGACGCCTTGCAGGTCGATCTGTACGACCACGAGGCCGCCGCGCCCGTGCTCGATGACGAAGCGTTCTACCGCGGCTGCCGGGAGCTGCTCACCGACGACGGGCTGATGACCGTCAACCTGTTCGGGCGCGATGCGTCGTTCGATGCCAGCGTGGCACGCATGCGCGCGGCGTTTGGATCCGATGCGCTGTGGGCCTTCGGGCCGACCCGCGAAGGCAACACCATCGTGCTGGCCCAGCGCGAAGCGGCCGCGCCGCCCCGTGCCACCCTGCTCGAACGGGCTGCGGCGATCGAGTCGCGCTGGCGACTCCCGGCGCGCAAATGGCTGCGCAGTTTCCGGCGCCTCGAGTGAAGTGCATGGCCCGGCCCCGCGGCCGCCCTACGTGATACCCACAAGCGGGTTTGTGCGCGGTCAACCCGAAAATCGGCGCACCGCGCCTCCGAGGCGCTGCTGGAGACAAACCCGTGGGTATCAAGAGCCAGAAAGATTTTTATTCGGGGCTGATGTTCTGCGCCTGTGGCGTCGCATTCGCCTGGGGGTCCACCTCGTATTCCATCGGCACCGGCGCGCGCATGGGCCCGGGCTACTTTCCGCTGCTGCTCGGCGTGCT
>RFOJ01000222.1 GCA_009926705.1 Acidimicrobiia bacterium | reverse complement strand
CGCCCGCACGGCACGCCAGTGTTCAAACCGCGTGTGCATCACCATGGCGCTGCGACCACGCAGATTCTCGTAAGCGTCGCTGCACGCCGACTCACTCGACTCGACCAGCACACACTGCACACCGATCGGCACCACGGTGGCGGCGAACAACCCGACCCCGCCGTAGGCGTCGACGACGACACCGTCACGGCCGTCGAGTGCGTTGCCAGCGGCCCGTGCGACCGCGTCGACGAGCAACTCGGCCGCCTGCGGTGACGCCTGGAAGAACGACGCCATCGACACCCGCAACCGCGCACCTGCCACATCTTCGTGAACTACCGCGGCGGCACCGGCTGCCACATCGTCGGGCAGCCCGAGCACACGGGCCTTGTCGTGCGACCACACAGCACGCTCACCGGTCGCCACCGAGCAGCGAAGGGTGACCTCGCCGTCGCCACGCACGCCCACGGTCGACACCAGCGATTGCAGCAGCGGATGCATTACGAGGCACTGCTCGATCTCCACCGACTCGTGCGATGATGCGCGACGAAACCCGAGTCGGCCACTCGGCGTCACCGCCATGCGCACCGTCGTGCGCGACGCGTCGTGGCTGACGGCACCACCCCGCACGATCGGCGCCTCGGGCAATCTTGCTGTGCGGGCAAATGCCTCGCGCACCACGGCAGCCTTTGCGTCGTGTTGTGCATGCGCCGCGAGATGCTGCCAATCGCAACCGCCACACCCGTCGGCGACGTGCCGACATGGCGGAGTCACACGAACAGGCGATGCAGCCACGACTCGAAGAGTGCGGGCCCGGGCGAAGTCACGCTTGACTTCGACGAACTCTGCTTCGATCGTCTCACCGGGCAACCCAGTGTCGACAAACACCACTCGCCCGTCGGTGTCGCGCGCGAGCGCATCGCCGCCGGCGACCAGCCGTTCGATCTGCAACCGGCGGCGAGCACCAACGGCACTCAGGGCGTCGTGTGGCACGCCACGAGATTCGGCGTCGCTCATCGTCATCGACCCTAGGCTTGACCGAGCATGCGACCCGTGCAAATCGCCCCGTCGGTGCTGCCGGTCGATTTTTCGAAACTCGGTGAAGCGATCGTCGCGCTCGACGCCGCGGGCGTTGATCTCATCCAATGGGACGTGATGGATGGCCAATTCGTGCCCAACCTCACCTTCGGGCCCGACATCATCGCCTCAACCCGCCATCTCACGAAGAAGCCCTACGAGGCACACCTCATGGTGCTGACACCCGACGTGATGGCCAAGCGCTATGTGGAAGCCGGCTGCCAACGGCTCATCGTGCACGTCGAAGCGTGCGAACACCTGCACCGCACGCTCGGCAACGTTCGCGAACTCGGCGCCAACGCAGCTGTTGCACTCAACCCGTCCACCCCGCCCGACGAAGTTGCCCATGTGCTC
>RFOJ01000221.1 GCA_009926705.1 Acidimicrobiia bacterium | reverse complement strand
GGAGGAAATCGGCGCCGACAAGGTGCCCGAACTGCTCGTCTTCAACAAGTGCGACGCCAACCACGACGCGGCAAAGCGCTTGGTGTACGACAACCCCGGTTCGGTGCTCATCTCGGCCGCCACAGGGGAGGGCGTCGACGACTTGTTGCGCACGATTGCCGACCGAGTTCGGTCGCTCACTGCGGTGGTCGAGCTGGTGGTGCCCTACGAGCGCGGCGACGTCATGGCATCAATCCACCGCGAAGGTGAAGTCGTCAGCACATCGCACGAAGACGCAGGTATCCGCGTGCGTGCCAGGCTCGCTGACGCCTCGCGGGGCCGCCTGACAGAATTCATCGTCACACCGTCATGATCTGCACTGAGTACGTCACCGAGCATTTCGTCGCATGACCGCCCAGCCGTTCGTCCCGCCGCCGTATCCCTACGACCGTCTCGACGCGCTTGCCAAGCTCGCCGCCAAGCACGACGGAGGTGTCATCGATCTCTCCATCGGCACGCCGTGCGACCCGCCGACACCAGCCGTTGTTGCGGCGTTGTCGTCGTCGAACAGCGAGCGCGGGTATCCGCCGAGCATTGGCTCAGAGCCGCTGCGTCGAGCTGCCGGCGAGTGGATGCGTCGGCGATTCGCCATCGATGTCCCGGTTGGTCAGATCGCAGCGTGCGTTGGCTCGAAAGAGTTCGTTGCCACGACCCCGCAGTACATGAAGTTGCGCCGCCCCGACCGCGACGTGGTGTTGTATCCCGCGGTGTCGTATCCCACCTACGAGATGGGGGCGATTCTCGCCGGCTGTCGCCCGGTTGCTGTGCCGATGAACTCGCGTGGCGGCCTCGACCTCGCGTCCATCGCCCCGACCGACGCAGCCCAAGCGCTCATGCTGTGGGTTAACTCGCCGAGCAATCCAACCGGTGCCCTTGACGACCTTGCGGCTGCAGCTGCGTGGGGTCGCTCGCACAGTGTGCCCGTCTTCAGCGACGAGTGCTACGTGGAATTCACCTGGACCCAGCCCGGCGAGAGCATCTTGCAGCACGGCACAGACGGTGTGGTTGCATTGCACTCGCTCTCGAAGCGCTCGAACTTGGCGGGTGTGCGTGTTGCTTTCTACGCAGGCGACAAAGACATCGTCAACTACCTGAAAGAAGTTCGCAAGCACGTGGGAATGATGGTGCCCGGCCCGGCTCAGGCAGCTGGAGTCGTCGCCCTCGACGACGACACGCATGTCGCCGCACAACGCGACGTGTATTTGCGACGATTGGAGCGCACCGCTCAGGTGTTGTCGAAGTGGTCTGGCATCGACGTGCCGCAACCAGCAGGCGGGTTCTATTTGTGGTTTGACGCGCGCGACGGCTGGGAGTTCGCCGAGCGTCTTGCGCGAGACGGGGGAGCGCTCGTGAGCCCCGGAGATTTCTACGGTGCGGG
>RFOJ01000023.1 GCA_009926705.1 Acidimicrobiia bacterium | reverse complement strand
CGCGTGCGTCGGGGTCTTCGGCTCAGTCGTCGGCGAGGAGTGGTTCGATGCCACCGAAGCCACGCGACGAGTGTTCGTCATCTCGGTCGCAGTAGCCGCAGTGAGTGCATTGTTCTGGTGGTGGCGAAGCGGCTTCGCGCAGCATGTCACCGCCCTCGGCGCGTTCGCTGTGGCATGCGGCGCCGGCACCAAAGAACTCTGGGACTTCGGAGCCGCAGGTTCGGCTGTCTGGATCGTCGGCGCCATCTATTTGTGGGTCGCGTTGACCATCGAGAAAGAAGGCAACTGGATCACCGGCACGCTCGGCGGCATCGCAACGGTCGCGGGTGCAATCTTCGCGTCGCAAGAGTGGACAGGCCCGGCTCTACTCGTCGCGGTGGCGTCGGCTGCGTCGCTCATCTTCTTGGCGACGATGTTTATCGGCCCGCACGAAGCGGCATTGCGAGTGGGCTTCACCATCGTCGGCATCGTCGGCATGGTGCAGAGCACCCCACCTGCAGTGGCGCACTACGCCGACCAAGCAGGCGTGAACACCGGCCTCGTCATCAGCATCATCGGCGCGTTGCTCGTGTTGGCGGGGTTTTCTGACTTGTCGATCAGCGGCAGTTTTACCACCGCGCTTGGTGCGGCGGCCGCGCTGATTGGTGCTGCCGTCACTGGCGTGGAGTCGCAAGACTTCGCCACCGTCTACGGTGCCATTCTCGCCGTACTGCTCGTGGCTGCGGGCACCGTGCCAGGGCACATTCTCGTCTCGGTGGCAGGTCTCATCGGTTTAATCGCGTTCATTCCGTGGGGCATCGCACACTTCTTTCCAGGTGAAGACCGCGCACCGCTCATCGTGTTGATCGTGGGAGTGCTCATCGCATTTTCAGGCGTGCTGCTCTGGTGGCTCGCCAAGCGCGGTCTGCGCGACGAGCAAGACCTGTCGTTGAGCAGTCGAGGAGTCTGAGCATGACAATCTTTGGGAAGGCGTGGCCGTGGCGATTCTTCGTCACCCGGTCAGACGCGATGCGGCCGAGCATCTTCGCCGGTGACGTGCTCGTCGTTCGAAAGTCGTCGCACAGATCGTGGCGCAAATCGTCAAGTAAATCGACACGAAGCTCGTCGCACCGAGAGGCCGACTACGGGGTCGGCGACGTGATTGCCTACGACTCTGCACATGCCGGAATGTCGCCCAACGTCCGTCGTATCTGCATGGTGATGCACCCCTCGAACGGCGGCACAAAATACGTCGTGCGCAGAGACGCCGACGGTCTCGTCGCCGACAGCATCGTCGATGCAAGCCACGTGATTGGCGAGGTGGAGGCACGTCTCGTCAACGTCGGGCGCATCGTGGAGGGTTCAGCCGGAAAATCGCGGCGCTCGCTATCGAGTTTTGCGACTGCGCCGAACGCGCGGCGCACATCAGCGACTTCTCACTCGTCGGGCGACGCTCGACGCACATCATCGGCTTCCGATTCGGCCGCGGAATAGAGGCCGTATGGGTTCGTCGCACTCGAGATGGTGGCTGGAGAGCCCAGCGGCACTCGCCAGTTTCCCCCTCATCGTCTCGACTGTGACGCACCCGACGATGCGCGCTGCCGCACGCGTGACGCACCCGACCATGCGCGCTGCCGCACGCGTGACGCACCCGACCATGCAGTGCGGCGCACCATGCTGATCGGGTTCTGGGGTGCCAACGGCACCGTCACTGGTTCGCGAACCATCGTCGACACTGGTGGCGCTCGAGTACTGGTCGACTGCGGCCTCTTTCAAGGCGATCGCGAAGTGCGTGCCCGCAATCGCGAAGATTTCCCGGTTGATCCGTCGTCAATCGATGCCGTTGTGCTCACGCACGCACACATCGACCACTCGGGTTACCTGCCAGTGCTCGTGCGCGACGGGTTTCGCGGCCCGGTCTGGTGCACGCCGGGCACCGCCGACATCTGCCAACTGGTCTTGCCCGACGCCGCGCATCTCGAAGAAGAAGAGGCGTCATATGCGAACAAGCACCGCACCTCGCGCCACCATCCGGCAATACCACTGTTTACGGCACGTGATGCACACGACGCGTTGGCGCTTCTTCGCCCAGTGCCGTTCGTGAACACCATCAAGACGGTCGGCGACGTGCGCCTCACGTTCTTTCAGGCCGGCCACATCATCGGTGCGTCAACGGTGCAGCTGCACGACAGCGACGTTCGGATTACCTTCAGCGGTGACGTTGGTCGTGCACATGCCCGCGTCATGCGGCCCCCGGCCCCGCTGCAACCCACCGACGTATTGGTGATGGAGTCCACCTACGGCGACCGTGCGCACCCTCTCGACGACAGCCGCGATCGACTGAAGCGCATTACGAACGACACCATCGCGTGCGGCGGCACGTTGCTCATCCCGTCATTTGCCGTCGGACGGGCGCAAGAAATTCTCTCGTTGCTCTCCGACTTGCGGGTCGGCGGCGAGATACCCGATGTTCCGGTCTACGTGAACAGCCCGATGGCCACCGACGCCACCGAGCTCTTCTTGCGCCACCGCGACGAGCACAAGCTCACTCCGGCACAGTGCGAGCGCATGTCGCAGCACGTGCACTACGTGCGCACCGTCGAAGCGTCGAAGGCGCTCACCCGCGACGAGTCGCCGAAGATCGTCATCTCCGCAAGCGGCATGGCCACCGGGGGTCGCGTCTTGCGTCACCTCGCACAACTCGCGCCGCACCCGCGCAACACACTGCTGTTCGTCGGCTACCAGGCCTTCGGCACACGAGGACACGCGATCATCTCGAGGGCGTCACATGTGCGAATCTTCGGGGTCGCCGTGCCGGTGCGAGCGCGGGTGGAGCATCTCGCATCGCTCTCTGCGCACGCCGACATGAACGAACTCGTGGACTGGGCCGGGCATTCATCGAGCGCGCCGGTGCGCACCTACCTGAACCACGGCGAAGTCGACGCAAGTGTGGCCTTGCGCGAGATGATGCGTCAGCGGCTCGGTTGGCACGTGGAGATTCCGAATCACGGCGACGAGGTCGACACTTCATCATTCTTGCCCGAACGAAAAGAGCGGCCTCCCATGACCGAACTCTCCCATGCGTAAACAGACGTCGTCATTACCCAAGACGCTCGACGTTGTAGTGATCTCGCAGTCGGAGGCGCGCATCTGGCACGGTCTGCCCGAAGAAGACACGCAGCACCGGCAGCCGACCAAGCCGCAACGAGTGGTAGCGCCCGATGCACATCGTGCGCACCACCACGTGCGCACCGGGCAGGCGCATCACATGCACCATCTCGACCCAGACGACCCGAAGTACTTCGACGCGGTCGCCGAGCAGGTCGCCGACGCGCAACGCATCTTGGTGGTCGGTCACGCACACGGGCGTTCGAACATGGCCAAAGGGTTCATCGAACACGTGAAGCACAGCCACCATCTAGTCGCCGAACGGGTCATCGGCGAGATCGCCGCCGACTTGTCGGCGCTCACCGACCCAGAACTACTCAAGCTCGCGCGCCTCTGGTACGCGGGCTACGTGCAACGAGAGGGATGACATGAGCGCTACGTGGCCCATGGCGTGGTCAGCAAACGGCGGCTCGCAACCCGCAGCCGCACCCGCACTCGCACCCTCGCTCATCGAGGTGCGGCGCGCCACCAAGCACTACGGCCGCGACATCGGCATCGAAGAGGTGAGCCTTGACGTTCGCAGCGGGGAAGTGCTCGGCCTACTCGGCCCCAACGGGTCGGGCAAAACCACGCTGCTGCGACTCATGCTCGGTCTTTTGAACTTCACGAGCGGTCGAATCTCGATCTTCGGTCGCGACGTCACCGCCGTAGGCAAGGCCATCCGCTCGCGCATCGGATACTTACCCGGAGACCTCGCGCTTTATGACCAGCAGACCGTCATGCAATATCTCGAGTTCATGATGAAGCTGCGCAAACTCGACGCGATGACTTCGGCTATGTCGCTGTGCGAGCGGCTGAAGCTCGACCCGTCGCGACACATCAGCGACCTCTCGCGCGGCACCAAACAGAAGGTCGCTGTCGTGCAGGCCTTCATGCACGCCCCGGAGCTGCTGTTGCTCGACGAGCCGACGTCGGGGCTCGACCCAATCGTGCAGCGCGAGTTTGAACTGCTCGTCGACGAGACGCGACGTCGCGGGGCGACCATCGTGCTGTCGTCGCACATTCTCGCCGAAGTCGAACGGCTCGCCGACCGTGTCGCCGTCATGCGCGAGGGTCGGCTCGTCATCGTCGACGATGTAACGATGCTCAAGTCTCGGTTTGCTCGCCGTGTGGACCTTGAGTTTGAGTCGCCCGTCGATTCCGCACCATTCGCCGCGCTTCCAGGCGTGCGCGGGGTGCAAATGTCGCGACGAACGCTCTCGTGCTACGTGGTTGGCCCGGAGACCGAGCTCTTGCGCACAGCGGTTGCCAAAGGTGTGGTCGGCATCCATGCGCACGACCCGAGCCTCGACGACATCTTCCTCTCATTGATCGACAATTCCAAACAGGCTTCCTGACGCCAGCCGATGCTGTATCCGCTGCTGCTCAAGACCTTCCGCGACCACGTGCGCGGTATCGCGGGCTGGGTATCGGGCATCGTCGCGTTGATCGCGGTGCAGCTCGCGGTGTATCCCACGGTTCGCGACACCACGTCGCGCGTCACTGACTTCGCCGACTCTTTCCCGGAGGCGTTCAAGAAGATCTTCCGCATGGAGGAATACGGCACCGCGGTCGGCTACCTCTCCACTGAGTTGTTCTCCGCCACGCTGCCGCTCATCTTTATTGCCGTCGGCGTCACGTGGGGTGCCCGGGTTGCCACCGACGAAGTCGAGGCAGGCACTGCTGACATCTTGTTCTCGTTGCCCATCTCGCGGCGACGGTTCCTCGTCACCCGAATCGCCGCAGAAGTCGGCGTCTTGGTGCTGCTCGGCGCAGTGCTGTGGCTCGCACTGGTGATTGGTGCACCCATCGTCGACATGTCGGTGTCGGTTGGCCGAGTCGCGGCGGCATCCGCTTCGACAGTGCTCACCGGGTTGGTGTTCGGCTCGGTCGGAGTGCTCGTGGGCGCATGGAGCGGACGCCGCTCGATGGGCCTCGGTATCTCACTCACCATCGCCATCGCCGCATTCGTCGTGTATTCGTTGGCGCCGCTCGTGCAGTTCATGGACGACATCAACCCGTTCAACCCGATGCAGTGGACCGTCGGGGCCGAGTCAATGAAGCGAGGCTTTGACCTCGGCTACAGCCTCATCGCCGTTGCGTTCGCGTCGGTACTCATGACGGCAGCAGTCGCGGTGTTCGAACGCCGCGACGTGCTCTAGCGCGAAACGGGCCCGCATTCTCGGCGGCGCGTGTCCGCACACTTGACGTCGCGACTTCGGTTCTTGCGTCTCGCGGCGCGACATTCGTACTCGCACTATGCGGCGCGACATTCCTGCCCGCACAAAGTGACGTTCATCCGTTGAGCTCGCGCCGCGAACCCACTTGGCTGGACATCGTGACCACTCAAGCTGCCCGCCGAATCGTTGTCGGCACTGACGGTTCTGAACATTCGCTCTCTGCGATTCGTTGGGCACTTCAAGAAGCCTCATTGCGAAACGTGCCCGTCGACGTCATTCACTCCTGGCATTTCACGCCAATGGTCGACCCGATGGGAATCGCCATCATTCCGCCGACTTCAGAGATGCAAGCTGCTGCAAAATTCGTGCTCGACGGCGTGATGAAGAAAGTCGAACGAGACCGGGGCGGCGTGCAGGTCAACGAGATCGTCGCACAAGGGTCGCCCGCCACCATGCTGATGCAGGCCGCCAAAGACGCCGAGATGGTCGTTGTCGGTCGTCGCGGCCACGGCGGGTTCGTCGGCTTGCTGCTTGGCTCAGTCGCCACGCAGGTCGTGCACCACGCACCGTGCCCGGTGGTGGTCGTCAGCGCCAAGCCGTAATCAGCAGCGCGACGCACAAACCCAAAAGCAGTAGCGGGCCGTACGCGAACCGTGTTCGGCGATCTCGGCCAGACATCACGATGATCATCGCGACGAACCCACCCAGCATCGCGGTGGCGAGCCATGTCGCTACTACTTCGCGCGCGCCGAACCATCCGGCGACTGCACCGAGCAGAGGGGAGAAGTGCACGTCACCGCGCCCCAGTGAGCCGCGGCCTGCGAGGCGGATCACCGCCGTGATTGCCACCATGAGCAGTGCACCGCGCGCGGCAGACCAAGTGCCGTCGCCGTCGGCACGCGGATCGAACGACAAGAGAGGCAAAGCAAGTGCGCACGCCGCGTAGCTGATGGCACGGGGCAACTGACGCGTCGTCGCATCGATTGCGGCGAGCAGACCGATCAGCGGCACGGTGATCGCAAAGCCCGCGAGGGCAATCGAACCGGCATCGTGGCCGACAGCAGCCCACAACACGCATGCGCCGTACACCGTCGAGAATGCCAGCCACCAACCGCTAAGTTGACGCCCTGGCCACGCTGCCAAGTCGCCGACTTCTGGCATCGCTACAGCGATTCGAGCGTGCGGATCATCGCCGGACCCACGACCACCACCATGAGCGATGGCAAGATGCAGAACACGGTGGGGAACACCATTTTCATGGCGAGTTTCGCCGAGCGTTCCTCGATGGTCTGGCGACGACGTCGGCGGGCGGTCCGTGCTTGTTGGCGCAGCACCGTGGCGAGCGGCGCACCGATGCGCTGGTTCTGGCGCACAGCGGCGACGAAGAGCTGCATACCGTGCGTCGGTGTGCGGTCGAGCATCTCTTTCAGCGACATGTCGCGCGAGATACCGAGCGTTATTCGGTCGAGCACCGCACGAAACTCGTCGGCGAGAGGGGATTGGTGCCTCGTGGCGTAGATGTTCATCGTTGCTTCGAGCGTGAGCCCCGCCTCGACACCCATCACCATTTCTCCGAGTGCGTCGACGATTTCCACCTCGATGGCGTTGCGACGTGCTTCTTCTTTGCGGCGCGCACGCCACACCGGGAGCTGCCACGCGATCACCAACAAGAGAATCGCCGCTGCAAGACCGACCACGTCGGTGCGCACCCACACCGCGAGCACGCCGAGCATGCTCGCCCCGGCGACCAGCACGGTGCGTCGCGCAACGAGTCGCTGCAGTTCGGCCTCGGTGCCGAGCACAACGCCGGTTGCACCCAAGAGGCTGCTTCGACGCTTGCCTGTGATCGGGGCGCGGCGCTTCGTCGAACGAATCGCGGTCAATCGACCTGCTTGGGCGGTCATGAGTGCTGCAGCCCCGCCGAACAGTAATGAAGCAAGTAGACGCATCTACGCCACCACTTCGGGGGTGGAGAGCCGCTTCAGCCAGCGCCAGCCGACGAATGCCAACGTGATTCCGACCAGCGACATGCGTTGCCCAAGCGAGTCACTCACGAGCGGAGATGCATAACCAGGGTTGAGTAGCGAGACGACGACGAGCGTCGCCGGCGGAAGCGCGAGCAGCACCTTGGCGCTGATTCGATTGTCGGCCGTGAGTGTCTGGATGTCACGTTGCAGTCGGTCTTCTTCTTCGATAGTCGAGTGGACCGCCTCGAGAATCTCGACGAGCGAGCCGCCGTGCTTGGACTGCAGGCCGATTGCCGAAGCGACCACGCCGAGATGTCGATTGCCTTCGACGTCGCTGAATCGTTGCAGTGAGTCGCTCAACGGGGTGCCAAGTCGCGCTTCTTCAACTGCGTCAACGAAAATCGACTGCAGCGGCTCGGAGAGCGAGTCGGTCACTTCGGCAATCGCGGCGCCAATGTTGCGGCCTATTTTCAGGTGGCCGACAATCAATTCGAGTGCTGGTGCGAGTTGCGACGAAATCATCGCGTTCCGTTTGCGTTGCCGCCGCTCGCGCAGCGGGTGAGGCATCTCGATGTGTATCGACGAATCACTCTCACTCGGCATCGGGGCCACACCGACGAGCTGGCGCATCCGACGCTGCACTCGCCGATCGTCGAGACGGGTACGCAGCTGGGTGACGCCGAAAGCGGCGGCCGCCGCGAACGCAAGCGACGCAGAAAGCCGGGTGCTCATGCGGTTGCCGCCACATGGGGGGTCGAACCATGGCGTGAACCGAGGCGCGCCGACGCGAGCCCGGTGGAGACGAGCTCCGGCAATGAGCTTGCACCTGCCAGCGCCTGCGTGTCGCGCGAGTAGAGATCGGCCATGGAGATCATGTCGCCTTCCATTCCCACCACTTCGGTGATGCGGGTGACGAAACGACGGCCGAGGGCGTCGCGAACGAGGTGGACGATCACGTCAATCGAGTTGGCGACTTGTTCGCGAACGGCTCGCAACGGCAGCTCGGTGCCGCCGAGCAGCACCATGGTTTCGACGCGGCGCAGAGCGTCGCGCGGCGAGTTCGCGTGCACCGTCGACAGCGAGCCTTCGTGCCCTGTGTTCATCGCCTGGAGCATGTCTATGGTCTCTGAGCCGCGGACCTCGCCGACGATGATGCGGTCGGGGCGCATGCGAAGCGCGTTTCGTACGAGGTCGCGCACGACGATTTCTCCGCGACCCTCGGCGTTCGGTGGGCGAGTCTCGAGACGCACCACGTTGTGCATGTGCGGCGTGAGCTCGACGGCGTCTTCGATGGTGACGACACGTTCGTCGACGCCGATGAATTCCGAGAGCACGTTCAAGAGCGTCGTCTTGCCGGTGCCGGTGCCGCCGCTCACAAGAATGTTGAGCCGCCCGGCGACCGAGCTCTCCAGAAATCGTGCTGCGTCGATCGACAGTGACTGCTGACGAATCAGGTCGTCGATGCCGAATCCCGCCGAGTGGAACTTGCGGATCGTCACGGCCGGCCCGTCGACCGACAATGGCGGCAGCACCACATTGAGTCGCGACCCGTCGACGAGCCTGGCGTCGACCATCGGCGACGATTGGTCGACTCTGCGTCCGCTGGCGCGCAGCATGCGATCGACGACGCGACGCAAGTGCTCGTCAGTATCGAAAGCTCGCTCGGTTTTCGTGATGGTCCCTGAGCGCTCGACATACACGGCATTCGCACCATTCACCATCACTTCCGACACGCTCGGATCATCGATGAGATCTTGCAGCGGGCCGAAACCCAAGATGTCGTCGATCACTGCGCGTCGTAGGAATGCTTCGTCGACGGCAGGCATCTCGAATCGGGGAGTCTTGAAGAGCCGGATGAGCTCTGACTCCGCCTGGGTTCTCAGCCGGTCGTCGGACATGCTTGCGCGGTCGGGCAGCGACGAGAGATACGACCGCACGTCGCCGGTGAGTGACGTGAACGTCGCCTGCAGGCGCGACCATGTCTCGTCGACCGACTCGGACTTCGGTGTCTGTGGTTCTGGCGCCGTGTCCTGGCGCAGCACTCGTGACCTCAGGCTCATCAGATGCCTCGCTTCCACCAGAAACTGAAGCGCTTGCCGATGGTTACGCCGAGCAGCGAGTCGGCGAAGTCTGAGATATCGCCGGAGATCTGCGACTCGGGGTGCGCCTCAACGATCGGTCGACCGGCGTTCAGCCCCTCTGCCATGTGCTTGCTTTCGGGAATCTTCAATGTCGCCGCATAGCCGAGGCGGTGCTCGACGTCGGTAACACCGAGCCCGGTGCGCGACGTGCTGCGATTAACGGCAAGCGCCACTCGGCCAGTGTCAAGCCGCAGCGCAGCCATGGTGTCGAGCAACTTGCGCGCAGCCTGCACCGACGCCACATCGGTGGTGGTTACCAACACGACGCGTGATGCTGCCTCAATTGCGTCAAGCGTGAAGTCGCTCATGCCTGGGCTGGTGTCGAGCACCACCGGGCGCTGCAGTTCGGTCAAGCGACGAGTGATGGTCGAGATGTCGTTGGCGAGCAGGCCGTCGGCGGCGATGTGCGAGTCGGGGCTGCAGAGCAGCGA
>RFOJ01000220.1 GCA_009926705.1 Acidimicrobiia bacterium | reverse complement strand
ACCCCCGCCACCCACAAGAGGCAACTCGGGCTGTACTTGCCGTTGCGGGCGGCACGCGGCGCGTCGACTCCGCCCAGCATCGTGCGGTACGCAACGGGAAGATCGGGGTTGCACACCACGGCGTCGGCGTTGATGCGCTCACCACCGTCGAGTTCGACGCCAGTCACGTATCCGCGCGAGCCGTTGGCTCGCAAAATACGTGACACTGTCGCGCCGTAGCGAATTTTCACACCAGCGCGCTCCACGGCCGATGCGAGACCGGTCGCCATCGCATGCATGCCACCTTCGGGGAAGTACACGCCCTCGACGGAGTCCATGTAGGTGATCACTGCGTACAGCGAGAGCGCTTCGTATGGTGCGAGCCCGGCGTACATCGATTGAAAACTGAAGATGCGTTGCAGACGGTCGTCGCGGAAGAATCCGCCGATCTTCTTGTCGAGCCGGCGGAAGGCACCGAGTTGCACCAGTTTCAGCGCGTCGCGCCACGGGCGGGCGAGGTCGAGCGGCGAGTCGAAGTTGGTGTCGATGAACGACGACATCTCTGCCTTGTACAGCTGCTCGAGCCAGTCGCAGAACTTGATGAACGACGCCGCTTCTACTTTGTTGGAGAATCGGGCAATCTCTTCGGCCATCGCTTCGCGACCGTGCCGCACGAGTAACTCGCTGCCGTCTTCATAGACGGCGCGGTACATCGGGTCGACTTTCTTAATCTTCACGTAGTCGGCCATATTCGCGCCGGCAGCGTTGAACGCATCTTCGAGCAGATTCGGCATGGTGAGCACGGTCGGGCCGTTGTCGAGGCGGAATCCGTGCGATGCGATGAGCCCAGCTCTTCCGCCCGGAATGTCGTCGCGTTCAAGCAGCGTCACGTCGTGGCCGCTTCGCGCGAGGTAAGCGGCGGTCGACAAGCCGCCGAGTCCGGCGCCGATCACCACAACATGCATATGACGATTACTCATGTCGTACCGCACCACGATTGTGTTTGGATTTCATCACACGCGCCGATCACTCACGAAATGGGCGAGCTCCACTAGTCGATCCTGTACTTCGCCGCTGACGGGCGCTTTCGAAATTGCGGCGATGGCTTCGTTGGTCAGGCGAGTGATCGTCGACTCCATCTCTGTAAGTGCACCCGAATCGACGATTGCCTGCTGTACTGCTGCGATGTCAGCCGCGCCGAGTGTGGATCGCCCCACCCGCTCGAGCACGCCGCGCTGCGCCGGCGTGGCATGCTGCAGGGCGAGCGCCATGAGCGGTGTCGGCTTGGCTTCGCGTAAGTCGTCGCCGACGGGTTTGCCGGTCACGCTCGACTCGCCGAACACGCCGAGCACGTCGTCGCGTAGTTGGAATGCATCTCCAAGCGGTAAGCCGTACGCGGAATATGCATTGAGCAAACTGGTCTGCTCGTCGGCGAGCAACGCCCCGAG
>RFOJ01000219.1 GCA_009926705.1 Acidimicrobiia bacterium | reverse complement strand
TTGGCGGTCGGGAACAGTTCGTTGCGGAACACCGACATCGCCGGATACGCGAGTGCAAGTGAGATTCCCCCGAGCAGCGCCGCTCCCCACATGAGGAATCCCGAGAGCCCGAACGAAGAGGCGATGAGGAGTGCGCCGAGCGGGGTGGCGACCGCGGCCAGTGTCTTTCGCCCAGCCGTTTCTGCGAGTCTCCCGCCAATGATGAGACCGAGTGAAGCAGGCACAACGGTGATCACGTTGTAGAGCGCGATGAGGCCTGCCGAGTATCCCCGAACGTCTTTCAGGTAACGGACCTGGAAGATGGATGCGGTTGCAATGAACACGTTGAGAAGGATCGCAACGACGACCTGCAGCGCAAGTCGGTCGCCGTGGATGTGTGCGCTTGTCGCCACATCCGACGTGTGGTGCGACAGTGCGTCAAATCGTTCCGTTTCGGGAAGCCGACGTGTCAGCACGGCGGCGACAACGAGCCAGCCGAGCCCGACGAGATAGACGAAGCGCCAACTCGATTCAGAAAGTCCGGCGAGTGGGATCGCGGCGACCGCAGAGCCCGCGCCGATGCCACTCGCCATCGCGAGGATGCTGAGCGCCCAGGCCCGCGAGTTCGACCCCATTTCTTCGACCGCAAAGACGAGAACGAAGATGTTGAGCGCGATGCCCAGCGGCCGACCGATTGTTTGAGTGGCGACGAGGATCGGGAACGATGGTGCGAACGCGCCGAGCGACGTGACGAGCGGTGCGAGCCACGCGGTCACGAGAATCATGGTGCGCCGTCCCACGCGATCCGCAAGCGACGCGAGTGGGAGCGCAATGATGACACCCCAGCGAACAACTGCCGCACCGAAGCCCTGTCCCTGCTCGCCAACACCGAACTCGCTGGCCGCATACGCGACGGTTTGGGTGAACACCGTGTTCACGAACGACGAAGGGAAGCACGCGATGGCGAGGAGGACGACCACCTGTCGCTGACGAGTCGTCAACGGTTCTGGTGCGCGCAAACCGCGCCAGATAGGCGATTTCTGGGTGCCGGCGCTCGCAGTTGCCACCGCGCGAGCATACTGAGTGCCCATGCACATCGTCGTTCGGCGCTCCGAGAACTTGCGCGGCACCGTCAGTGTTCCGGGTGCCAAGAACTCGGTGCTCAAGCTGATGGCGGCAACGTTGCTTGCGCCCGGGCGTTATCGACTCACGAACGTTCCCGACATCGCAGACGTCGACACGATGTGTGAACTGCTCGCGGCGCTGGGGGTGTCCAGCAGCCGAGTGGGCGCTCATGATCTCGTTCTCGAGCATTCGGGCGACATCACGCCGGTTGCGCCGTTCGAGCTCGTCGATCGCATTCGCGCTTCGATCAACGTGCTTGGTCCATTGCTTGCGCGCGTCGGTCGTGCCGACATCGCAATGCCGGGCGGCGACGACTTTGGTTCACGACCGACGCG
>RFOJ01000218.1 GCA_009926705.1 Acidimicrobiia bacterium | reverse complement strand
GCTGCACTCGTGCACAGGGCGATCGGTTCTCGCCTCACGTGCGTGTACGTCGACACGGGTCTCATGCGCAAGGACGAAAGCGACCAGGTCGTCGAGACGTTCAAACGCAACATGGGCATCGAGCTCGTGCACGTCGATGCCTCTCGAGAGTTTTTCGACAAGCTGCGAGGAGTCACCGACCCCGAGGCCAAGCGCAAGGTGATCGGCGAGACATTCGTGCGAGTGTTTGAAAAGCACACAGGCGGCATCACTGACGCGAAGTTTCTGGTGCAGGGCACGCTTTACCCCGACGTCATCGAGAGCGGGGGACGTGACGGCTCCGCCACCATCAAGAGCCACCACAACGTGGGCGGTCTGCCTGACGACATGACGTTGCAGTTGTGTGAGCCGCTTCGCGACTTATTTAAAGACGAAGTTCGCTCTGTCGGCACCGCGCTCGGGTTGCCTGACGAGATCGTGTGGCGGCAGCCGTTTCCCGGACCGGGCCTTGGCGTGCGCATCATCGGCGAGGTGACGCCGGAGAAAGTTGCCATCTTGCAAGAAGCCGATGCAATCGTCCGTGAAGAGATTCGTGCGGCCGGCCTCGAGCGCGACATCTGGCAAGCCTTTGCGGTGCTCGCCGACATTCGATCGGTCGGCGTGATGGGTGACGAGCGAACGTATGCGCGACCGATCATCATCCGAGCAGTGACGAGTGACGACGCAATGACCGCCGACTGGGCGCGACTGCCGCACGAGTTGCTGGCGCGCATGTCGTCGCGCATTGTGAACGAAGTCGACGGCATCAACCGAGTGGTGTACGACGTGACCTCGAAGCCTCCGGGGACGATCGAGTGGGAGTGAGCGAAGCGAGCGGACACTCGTACCCACCCGAGTGGGAGTGAGCGAAGCGAGCGGACACTCGTACCCACCCGAGTGGGAGTGAGCGAAGCGAGCGGACACTCGCACTTTTTGCTCTCTGTAACCAAACCGTAAAGATTGGTAGTCTGTGGGCACCGTGATTCGGCCCGCCGTCCGGCGCTCTTCCCGTGCACGCACCCGCCTCGCTGGTGTCGTTCTGGCATTGGTGGGTGTTGTCGCCCCAATGATCACGACGGGACGTGCATCCGCAGACACCATCGACGACCAGCGCCGTCGAGTGGCAGCGATCGTCGACGAACTCGAGCGCCTGGCCACCGAGGCCGACGCGTTGGGAGAGCGGTACTCCGATACCCTCGCCCAGAAAGACGCCATCGAAGCGGAGATCGAAGAGACCGAAGTCAAGATCTTCGAGTACCAGAAAGAACTCGCCGTCATGCAGGCGAACCTCGTCAACTCCGCTAAACGATCGTTCGTCTCAGGCGGATCAGCTGGAACCCTCTCCAGCATCCTCGGCGGCAGCGGCTCGCTCACCGACGCAATGGACCGGGTCATCGACGACACGCTTCGCCTTGCACCAT
>RFOJ01000217.1 GCA_009926705.1 Acidimicrobiia bacterium | reverse complement strand
CGAGATCTTCCACTTCTCGCTGATGAGCTCGGCGGAGATGCCTTGGTTCACCAAGCCACCTTCGGACTTGTAACGCTCTTGCACGCGCGGGCCCATCGGAAAACCGAACTTGCCCTCGGCGATCGACGCACCCATCGGCACGCGGGTCATCACTTCGACGCCGTTGGCGATGACCGCGTCGTAGGCGCCAGCGATAACACCTTGCGCCGCAAAGTGTGCGGCTTGCTGGCTGGAACCGCACTGACGGTCGACGGTGGTGCCGGGCACCGACTCGGGCCATCCGGCGGCGAGCACGGCGTTGCGCGCGATATTGAGACCTTGTTCGCCAACCTGCATGACGCAACCCATGACGACGTCGTCAATCTGCGCGGGGTCGAGCTTGTTGCGCGTCGCGAGCGCGTTGAGCGTCTCAGCGGCGAGATCGACGGGGTGCCAGTTCTTCAGTCGTCCGTTTCGTTTGCCGAGCGGGGTACGGACTGCATCGACAATCACTGCGGTGGTCATTGGGGGCTCCTTTTTGCGGTGCTCTCATTATTACTGGTGAGCCGCCAGACTCTTCCAGCGGAGGGCGGGTGAAGGGTTCGAGAAAGGCGGCCGATGTGCGCCGTATCGACGTGAACTGCGACCTCGGCGAGACGCCGTTGTCGTGGCGGGAGAGCGACGAGCCCGGCCTTTTGCGTTTGGTGACGAGCGCCAACGTGGCATGCGGCGGGCATGCCGGCGACGAGGCGTCGATGTTGGCGATTTGCGAAGAGGCCGCGCGGCTCGGCGTGGCCATCGGGGCCCAGGTGTCGTACCCAGACCGCGAGAACTTCGGGCGAGTTGCGCTGGAGATGCCTTCGTCGGTGCTCGCAGCATCGCTGGAGCAACAATTCACTGCGCTCGCACATGCAGCAAAAACATGCGGTACCCGTGTCACGTATGTGAAGCCGCACGGTGCGCTCTACAACGCCGTCGTTGCTCGTCGCGACCATGCCGAAATAGTGGTGCAGCTGGCTGCGAAACATCGTGTGGCGCTCTTCGGGTTGCCTGGCTCATTGACAATGCGGCTAGCTGCCGAAGTGGATGTGCCGTTCGTGCGCGAGTGGTTTGCTGATCGCGCGTACATGAGCGACGCCACCCTCGTGCCACGCAGCAGACCCGATGCACTCGTCACCTCTCCCGAACTTGTTCGAGAACGAACGATGCGAGCGGTCACACGAGGCGAAACCGTAACCGTCGACGGCCACGTCGTCGCGACACCATTGGAAACGGTTTGTATACACAGCGATACCCCCGGTGCAGCCGAATTGCTCGCTACGGCACGCAGTGCGCTCGACGCAAGCGGTGTCGAGATTGGGAGTTCGTAGCGCATGCGAGTGCGACCGTACGGTCACGAGGCGAGCATCATTGACCGTCTCGCCCATGGCACTGCTGCCTCGCTGCGCGACACAGTGCTCAAT
>RFOJ01000216.1 GCA_009926705.1 Acidimicrobiia bacterium | reverse complement strand
ACGAATGGGAACACGGTCATCTCGAAGGGTCGCTGCACATCGCCATGGCGCAATTGCCGTCCCGACTCGCAGAGATTCCGACGACGCATCGAGTTGCGGTGCTGTGCCGCAGTGGAAATCGCTCGGCGAAGGTGACGGCGTGGTTGCTCGCCAACGGCGTGGAGGCACTGAACGTCCAGGGTGGAACGCTCGCGTGGGACGACCGTGGGTATCCCTTCGTGGTCGGCGCGCAGGCCTAGCACCACAGGGGGTATTCCCGAATCCGGGGTGACCCCGAGAGAACCGTTGGTCTATGGCCACTAAGCCCCGGAAGGGCCCCGTTTCGTCGCGCCCCAAGGCTGCTGCGCCACGCCCCCGGATCGTTCGCTCACACGGCCTGGACGACGAAGACGATGAGATCGTGGGCTACCGCCCGGAGCGCCGTCCGTCGCTGATCAGAACGGTGATCGCAGGGCGAGAGCACGAGTTCGGTGGGATCGCCCTCGTGTGCCTCGGCATCGTGCTTGCCCTGTCCATCTATCTCCATGTGGCAGGGCCTCTCGGTCGAGGACTGGACGCGATGTTTGCATTCCTGTTCGGGCTCGGTCGGTTCGTTGCCCCGATCGGCTTCGTTGGCGGCGGTATCGCGCTGATGAAGCGCGCAACGCTCGAGCACCGTATTCGCGTCACCTTCGGGATCGTCACCTTGATCGTCGCCGAGCTGTCGATCGCGCACGTGCTCATCGCCACGAGTGACATCTCGTCGCTGCGCAATGCCGGTGGTGCAGTTGGTTGGCTCCTCGGAGCACCGCTCGGTCGCATGACGACGGACTTCGTGAGCGTGCTCATCTTGCTCACCGTGATGTTCTGTGCGGTGCTGTTGATCACCGGGAACAACCCCGTCGAGTTGTATCGCCGAATCTCTGCGTGGGCAAATGGCGTGTCGGCGAGCGCGCGTCGCGTCTCGCGTCGTGACGATGAGTTTGCCGACGATGGAGAGTATGAGGACGAACGTCGCGGAGCGGAGTTCTACGACATCTCGTTGGACGAAGAGTTCGGCTCGCGCCACGACGACGACGACGTCGAAGAGCGGCCGCGCCGCGAACGCAAGAAGCGCAAGGAGCGTCGCGAGGCTCCCGTGCCGGCACCGGCAGTGTCGTTGACGCCGACGGCCAAGCAGGTGTTGAAGGCAGAAGCCCAGCAGATGCCACTCGGTCCCGGTGCTCAGCCGAGCGTGTGGAGTTTGCCGAACCTGGATCTCCTCACCGTCACGCGCCACGAAAAGGCCGACGAGCGCCTCGTGCGCGACCGCGGTGAGTTGTTGGTGAACGCGCTGAAGGAGCACAGCGTCGAGACTGAACTTGTCGGCTACACGCGCGGACCCACGGTCACTCGCTACGAGCTCTCGCTCGGCGGTGGCGTGAAGGTCGCCAAGGTGACGTCGTTGTCCAAGGACATCGCGTACACGATGGCTGCGACCGACGTTCGCAT
>RFOJ01000215.1 GCA_009926705.1 Acidimicrobiia bacterium | reverse complement strand
CTGGTTCGGTGATCCACGGCATGCACCATGAGCAAGACATGCGAAAGATGGGCGCTCTGCGAGTTGCGATGCCGGTCACTGCGTTCACGTTCATCATCGGTTGGCTTGCAATCGCCGGCGTGCCGCCGTTCGCCGGGTTCTGGTCAAAGGACGAGATCCTCTTGTACGTCTATGCAGACAACCGCTTCCTCTACGCGGTCGGCATGCTCACCGCGCTGCTCACCGCGTATTACATGACGCGACAGGTGTTCATGGTCTTTTTCGGCCAGGCACGCTGGCACGATGCGTCAGCCGACCACGGTGCTCACGGCGACTTCAAGCCGCATGAGAGCCCGCGTGTCATGTTGATACCGCTCGTCGTTCTTGCGGTGCTGTCTGTCGTCGGCGGGGGAATGCAGCTTCCGTTCAGCAAGAACCTGCATTTCCTCGAGCATTGGCTTGAGCCCGTCATCGAAGAATCCGAGCGCAAGATCAGCTCGACCTGGGCCTACGAGAACAAGTACGTGTTGCTCGGCGTCGCGGTCATCGTGGCACTCGCGGGTATCGCACTCTCGCTCGCGGTGTACGCAAAGCGTCGCCTGCCCGCAGTCGAACCTCGAGTGCTGGAGAACGCTTGGTACTACGACGCCACGGTTGCACGGCTCGTCGGTGGCCCTGGTAAGTCGGCGTTCGACGGCATCACGCGATTCGATGCCCGAGTCGTCGATGGCGCGGTGAATGGCGCTGGTGCGGTCGCCCGTCATCTCGGCGGTCTATTGCGCCAATCGCAGACCGGGTTCGTGCGTGCATATGCCGCCCTCATCGCCGTCGGTGCAGTCGCACTCCTCGCGTGGTTCGTTTGGAGAGGCTGGCTCGCATGAGTGTTGTCTCACTCGGTGGCGCCACCTTCGCCGCATCGTCCAGCGAACTCAGTTTCCCAATACTCACTTCGCTCGTGGTGGTGCCGCTAATCGGCGCCGTTTGCGTGCTCTCGATCGGTCGCATGCGTGCCGAATGGAACCGCCTCGTCGCACTTGTCTCGACCATCGCGACGGGTGCACTCAGCGTCTGGCTTCTGCAGGCGTTCGACTCCACCGATGCCGGTTTCCAGTTCGTCTCGCGCCACGAATGGATTCCGGCGTGGGGCATCTCCTGGCACCTCGGCATTGACGGGATCTCGCTGTTTCTCGTCGTGCTCACCGGTGTGCTGTTTCCCCTCGTTGTCGCGGGGGTGACTCCCCACCATGAAGAGCGTCAATACCTGGCGTGGTTGCTGATGCTCGAGGCAGGCGTCATGGGTTCTTTCGTCAGCCTCGACCTCTTCCTCTTCTTCGTGTTCTTTGAGATCGTGCTCGTACCCATGTACTTTCTCATCGGCGGGTGGGGATACGACCAGCGCGTCTACGCCGCGACGAAGTTCTTCCTCTTCACCATGGCCGGGTCGGCCTTCTTGTTGGTCGGCATCGTCGCAACTGCAATGCTCTCGCGCGACTCCGTAGGCGAAAT
>RFOJ01000214.1 GCA_009926705.1 Acidimicrobiia bacterium | reverse complement strand
CAGGGTCGAAGAATGCGCGACCACGCGGGATGGTGCCTTGCGGCATGATCGCCACCATCTCCCCCGCTCGCAACGCAGCGAGCGCAGACTCAATCGGTGCGTCGCTGCCGGTGCCGCGATCAACTCGAATACCGCCGAGTGCGGCAGCGAGCTGCCCGATGACGGGTGCGTCAAATACTTCTTTCTTTCCCAAGAAGCGCACTGTTCGGTTTGTCTTGCCGACGGTGAGTGACACGGCGAACACGTCGAAGTAACTTCGATGGTTGCCGACGAGAATCGCCGGGCCAGACGTGGGGATGTTCTCCGTACCGGTGATGCTGAACTTCGCGAACGGGATGAACTCAGGCCGCGAAAAGTTGAGCGCGAGCCGCTGCAGCTCGGTTCCGATGATGGGCACCTTGCCGACACCGGGAGATACGTCAAAGTGCATGATTGGCCAGCGGCGCGCGGTGGCGAGCACCTGCAAGCGGGCGTCGGGGTTCACCGCGTGCGGTCTGCCAACAGCTTCGAGCAGCGGTGAGTCGTAGATGCTGTCGGTGTAAGCGGCGCAGTCGGCGATGTCGACGCCGTTGTTGGCGCACCATTCTTTGACGCTCGCGAGTTTGCCGCCCGACCACACGAAACGGCTGTCAAGTTCGCCGGTGTAGAGGCCGCCCGAGTCGACTTCGTAGCGCGTGGCGATGACGTCGTCGAAGCCGAGCGAACGCGCGAACTGGTCGATGAAGTCGTACGGCGTGGTGGTGGCAAGCACCACTTTGTCGCCATTGGCGCGGTGCTGCTCGATGGCGGTGCGAGCAAATGGTTGGACGAGGTTCGTGAGTTCGGGGATTGCCGTGGCGACTGCTTCGCGCACGACGCGCTGCGACTTGCCCTTCATCGCGGTGGCACCTTGGCGTGCGAGCAGCATCGACGGCAGGGTCTCGCCCACTGTGTTGAACACTCGGTAGAGCAACGACTCACCAGGCACCGATTGCGGCACCAGTTTGGCGGCGCGCAATGCAGCAGAAATTGCAGGGCCGCTCGCACCCGACAAGAGGGTGCGGTCGAGGTCGATGAACGCCGCGCCGGCCATGCGGAGAACGCTACGCCTTGCGGTCAAGCGGCCGGCAATCAAACAGCGAATCGTCGAGCCATCGTAAGTTGGTGGGGCTATGTGCATCGTGTGTCAGGGCGTTGCGATCGCGGTTTCTGTTCTGACACCGATTGTTCCTGGATTGGCCGTCGAGCAAGTCGAACATGCCAAGCGGGCAGGTGCGCCGACCATTGCGGAGGTTACGCAAGTCGCGGAAGTTTCGGCTGCCGCGGAGGTTGCGAAGGCTGCGGTTGATGCGGCTCCCACAATTTCGGGCGCTAGGTGCGGAAAGGCGGGCACCACCCGCGCAGTTGGGAAGTCCACGTACATCTGCGCAACGAGCGCCCGAGGTTTGCGATGGATACCACGGAGTGTCGCCGCAAAATCGTCGACGACCACCACGCTTCCACGTGCAGCCGGC
>RFOJ01000213.1 GCA_009926705.1 Acidimicrobiia bacterium | reverse complement strand
GAACGTCACTACGCCTGACGTCGGCGTGAGATTACCCGTGCCCACCACGGTGCCGCCCGTGAGCGACGCCGTCACCGTTGCCGACGACGTCGTCACTACGTTGCTGCCTGCGTCCTGCACGCTGACCACGGGCTGGGTGGCAAACGCTTGGCCGTAGACCGCGCTAGCGGCACTCGTGGTGAGCACGAGTTTGGTTGCGGTACCAACAGTCACGCTCACGTTGCTCGAGCTCGCCTGAGTGAGCGAACCCGACGTGAATGTCAAGGTGTAGTTGCTTGATGCGGTACCTGCGAACGTGAGATCGGTGAACGTGGCGACGCCGTTCACTGCGTTGACGGTGGTCGTTCCACCGAGTGCGCCGCCACTCGGAGAAACCGAGATAGCGGCCGACGATGACTCAACGAGGTTGTTTCCCGCGTCGAGCACGCGCACAATTGGTTGAGTCGCGAGAGCAGCTCCGGCACTTGAACCAACCGGTTGCCTTTGCACTGTCAGCTGCGTCGCAGCGCCAACAGTCGGAGTCACCGTTTGTTGGGCGACCGTCAACGCCACTCCTCCGAACGAAGCCGAATAGGTGATGGTGTAGGCCTGCCCAGCCGTACCGACGATGCCGAGATTGCTGAACGTAGCAACACCGCTGGAGGACGGTCGCGGTGGTCGAACCGACAAGCGACGCGCCAGTGCTTACCGACGCTGTTACGACTGTCGCACTGTCGCTCGTCACTACGTTGCTGCCCACATCTTGCACAGAGACTTGAGGCTGCGTTGAGAATGCTGCGCCAACTACTGCACCGGAAGGATTGCGCACCGAGACAACTTTCGTGGGTGAAGTTGCAACGACAATCGCCTTGTTCGCGCCCAACGAACCGGACGCTCCGGGTGACGCGAGCGTGAGCGTCGCCGAGTTGCCGGCGGTGTCAGTGATCGTTCCGCCGTTCAGCGCCAGCGCGCTGGTCGACGTGTAGTCAAGGTCCGTTGCTGCGTCTCCGGCTTGAACTGTGTAGGTGAATGTCAGGGTGTCGGTACCGGTGCCTGACAGGTACGACGCCGTGCGATCGGTCGAGCCGGTCTCCAATGTGAGCGTCGGCGTGCCGCCCGTCGTCGTTACTGTTACGGGTTCGGAGAAGACAACTTGAATTGAGACGGGGTCATTTAAGGCCAACGTTCCGTTCGCAGTTGACGACGTCACGTTCGACACCGTCGGCGCTTGCGTGTCGTACGCAACCGTCAGCGCCGAACTCGCCGTGTTGCCGTTGCCGGCCGCGTCCGTGAACGCGTTCGCCGCCACCGAGATCGACGCCGTCCCCGACCCGCCCGACGTCGGCGTGAACGTCGCCGTGTACGACGAGCCCGAGCCCGTAAACGACGACAACGAACCACCCGACACGCTCACATCCCCCACCACAAAATCCGACGACGACTCCGACAACGTGAACGTCACCGTGTCCGTCTGACTTGACTTCAACGTCCCCGACCCCGCACGCGTCACCGACACCGTCG
>RFOJ01000212.1 GCA_009926705.1 Acidimicrobiia bacterium | reverse complement strand
TCGGTTGGGCCTATCTCTACGATTATCAGAACGGCTGGAGCGACGACGTCGAATACGCCTTCACCCCCGAAAAAGGCCTCAGCGACCGCGTGGTCGAGCAGATCTCGTGGTGGAAGGGCGAACCCGAGTGGATGCGCAAGTTGCGCCTTCGCTCACTGAAGACCTTTGACAAGAAGCCGATGGCCGACTGGTTCGCGGTCAACATGCCTGACCTCGACTTTCAAGACATCTACTACTACCTGAAGCCCGCCACCGAACAAGTCGACGAGTGGGACGACCTGCCCGAGCAGATGAAGGCGACCTACGAAAAACTCGGCATTCCCGAAGCCGAGCGCAAGTATCTGGCGGGCGTTACTGCGCAATACGAGAGCGAAGTGGTCTTCCACCGCAATCGTGAAGATCTTGAGAAGCAGGGCATTCTCTTCTGCGACATGGATACCGCACTTCGCGAGTATCCCGACCTCGTCAAGCAGTACTTCGGCACGGTGATTCCGCCTGGCGACAACAAGTTCGCCGCGCTGAACACCAGCGTGTGGTCAGGTGGCTCGTTCATCTACGTGCCGCCGGGCGTCGAGTGCGAGATGCCGCTGCAGGCTTACTTCCGCATCAACAGCGAGAACGCCGGACAGTTCGAGCGCACGCTGATCGTGGCCGACGAGGGCTCCAAGGTGCACTACATCGAGGGCTGCTCGGCCCCGGTGTACACCAACGACTCGCTGCACTCGGCGGTCGTGGAGATCGTCGTCAAGCTCATCGCCAAGCCCGGCTCGCGCATCCGCTACACGACGATCCAAAACTGGTCGCCGAACGTCTACAACCTCGTCACCAAGCGCGCGCGGGTCGAGGCCGAGGGCCACATGGAGTGGATCGACGGCAACATCGGCTCGAAGCTGACGATGAAGTACCCGAGCGTGTACCTCGTCGGACCGAAGGCGACGGGCGAGGTGCTCTCCGTCGCCTACGCCGGCGCGGGACAGCACCAGGACGCCGGCGCGAAGATGGTCCACGCCGCGCCGGAGACGTCGTCGAAGATCGTGTCGAAGTCGATCTCGAAGGACGGCGGCATCACCACCTACCGCGGACTCGTCCGCGTCGAGGAGGGGGCGACCGGCTGCAAGAGCCACGTCCAGTGCGACGCCCTCATCCTCGACGCCGACTCGGAGAGCCGCACCTTCCCGTACATGGAGGTTGGCGAGCGCGACGCCGAGATCGGCCACGAGGCGACGGTGTCGAAGATCGCCGACGAGCAGCTCTTCTACCTCATGAGCCGCGGGCTCTCGCAGGAGCAGGCGATGGGAATGGTCGTCAATGGCTTCATCGAGCCGGTGACGCGCACGCTGCCGATGGAGTACGCGGTGGAGTGGAGCCGCCTGATCGAGCTGCAGATGGAGGGGTCGGTCGGCTGAGCCGGCCGGTCCCGTTGGGCTGACGCGCGTGCGCACCGACTGCAAGCACTTCGAGAGTCGCACCTACGCCAGCGGCGACACCATCCGCCGCTGC
>RFOJ01000211.1 GCA_009926705.1 Acidimicrobiia bacterium | reverse complement strand
TGTCTATGAGAGCGTTGCTGACCGACTCATTCTCGCTGAGAATGTTGCCGACGCCGTGCGCATCGTTGAAGCAGGCGAGGCCGACTTTGGTTTCGTTGCGCTTGCGCTGGTGCGAGATCGCGAGCATCGCGTTGTCGACGCTTCGCTGCACCGGCCGATTCGCCAGACTGCCGCGCTCACGAAGCGCGGCGAGGAGAACGCCGCTGCCCGCACGTTTTATGACGCGCTCGTCTCGCCCGAAGGTGTCGCAGTGCTGCGCAAATATGGCTTCGTGGTAGAGGGTCAAGAGTGATGCAACCGCTCGCATTCGCTGACTGGTTTCCCTTGTGGCTCTCGCTTCGAGTGTCGCTCATAGCGACGGTAACGGCCGCCCTTCTTGGCGTCTCGCTGGCGTACTTGCTTGCGAAGTGGCGCTCACGCTGGTCGGGCCTTGTCGAGGCGATGGTGACGTTGCCAATCGTCCTTCCGCCAACCGTTCTGGGTTATTACCTGCTCACGCTGCTCGGCTCGCAATCTGCAATCGGCGATGCATGGCAGTCGATGTTCGGCGAGCCAATCGTCTTCACTCAGACTGGCGCCGTCGTAGCAGCAACAGTTTCGGCGCTCCCTTTCGTCGTGCGCGCCGCTCGGGCGGCCATCAGCAACGTGGATTCACGCGTTGAAGAGAGCGCGCGTGTCATGGGTCTCTCCGAAACGCGAGTGGCACTCAAGGTCACGCTGCCCCTGGCCTCGCGCGGAGTCGGAGCGGGTATCGCACTTGGGTTTGCGCGTGCACTCGGTGATTTCGGTGCGACGGTGATGGTGGCAGGAAACATTCCCGGACAGACGCAAACACTTCCGATTGCCGTGTACGACGCGGTGCAGGCTGGGGACGATGCGACCGCACGAACTGGCTCGCTGGTGTTGGGCGCAATTGCCGTCGTCGTTCTCTTGCTCATCACGCAAGTGTTTGCGAGGCGCCCATGACGGTTCTCGTGGTTGACGTCAGGGTCGAAGTGCGAGATTTTGGCGTCGATGCTCGATTCGATGCCTCTGCTGGTTTCACGGCGTTGGTCGGCCCGTCCGGTTCGGGCAAGAGCCTCACACTTGCCGCAGTCGCAGGCACCATCAGACCCGTCAGGGGCAGCATTCGTCACGGTGATCAGGTATTCGCCGATGCGAGCGCCGGCATTCATCTTCGCTCTCAGCACCGCCGCATCGGAATGGTGTTCCAGCACGCCGCCCTGTTGGATCATCTCTCGCCACTCGACAACGTGGTGCTGGCAGTTCGCGAAGGTGATCGGGCTGAACGGCGACGAAAGGCTGCATCGCTGCTCGATCGCGTCGGTGTATCTCAGCGAGCTGAGGCGCGCACTCGCACGCTATCGGGTGGCGAACGTCAGCGCGTCGCGTTAGCGCGCGCGATGGCGAGCGACCCACAGATTCTGTTGCTTGACGAGCCTTTCAGTTCGCTTGACGCGGCAACGCGGGTGCAAATGCGCACACTCGTGCGCGAGTTGGTGGAT
>RFOJ01000022.1 GCA_009926705.1 Acidimicrobiia bacterium | reverse complement strand
CCTGGGCAACTGCTGGGTGTTCCAGAATCGCATCTTCCACTTCGGCCGGGTACACATTGAAGCCCGACACGATGATGAGGTCTTTCGCGCGATCGACGAGGAATAAGAAACCGTCATCGTCGACCACCGCCACGTCGCCCGTGCGCAGCCATCCGTCAGGCGTGAGCGCTCGGGCGGTCGCCTGCGGGTCTTCGAAATAGCCGCGGAAGACGTTCGGACCGCGCACCCAGATCTCGCCTGCATCGCCCCGCAGCACATTGTCGCCGTTCTCGTCGACGACTCGTACTTCTACACCGGGTAGCACCCTGCCGATGGAGCCGATCTTGGCGAGTGCGGTCTCTCGATCGGCATCGGTGGTCGTTGTAACGACCGGCGAACACTCGGTGAGTCCGTATCCTTCGGTGACGAGCAGGTTGAATCGTTCGTAGAGCGATCGCGTCGTGTGCTCTGGCATCTTCGAAGCACCAGTCAGTGCCGTGCGGACGCTTGCAAACGTGTCTTTTGGCAAGTTTGGCATCTGCTCGAATGCCATCCAGAGCGGCGGCGCACCCGGAATGAGCGTGACCTTGCGTTCGCGGATCGTCTCGACTGCCGTCATCGGATCGAAGCGCTCGACGAGCACGACTGCGGAGCCGCGCATCAGCGAGTACGCGAGCACGACGTTCAATCCGAAGATGTGGAAGAGGGGCAGCACCCCGTACACCAGGTCGGTTCCGTCCATCTTGCGCACGAGTGAGATCTGGTCGAGGTTGCTACGCAGGTTTCCGTGCGAGAGCATCGCAGCTTTCGGCGAACCGGCGGTGCCACTCGTGAACAGCATCACGGCGAGGTGATCTGGCTCCAGCTCGACGACCGGTGCCGGCTTGTGCGTGATGAGATCCTGGAAACTGAGCGCACCGATGATGTCGCCGGTGGTCGCGATGACGTGTGCGAGATGCGGGAGAGCTGTGCGATCGACACTCGACCATCCGCCGACCGCTGCCGGAGCGACGACGACGGCACGTGCGCCGACGACCGCAAGTTCGCGCTGCAATTCAGGGGCCGGTGCTGTCGGGTTGAGCGGCACGCAGACGATGCCTCTGCCGAGGCACGCGAAGTAGGCGACCACGAATTCGACGGTGTTGCCGCAGAGCAGCGCGAGTCGGTCGCCTTTGCCGATGCCGATCTCATGCAACGCCCCTCGTAACGAGGCGATTTGCGCGCGAAGGTCTGCGTAGGTGAACGTGCGACCTCGGCTGATGATCGCAGGCGAGTCACCCGGATGCGACTCGAGGATCGTGGCGAGGTTCATAACTCAGCTCATCAAGATGGAGACGAGCCCGGCGGTGAAGATCGCCAGAAGAAGCAGACCGAGGGCCAGTGTGGTCGCTGGACGCACGCCGACAACCTTAGTGAGCGCCGCTCGAGGCGTCTTTGGCTCGGCGAAGCGCGACGTTGGTGGTCACCCCGGGCGAGTCCGTGAGTGCTGCGAGTCGCACGGCATCACCTACCGCGATGGAGAGTTCGGCGGCTGCTGATCCTCGATCGACGCACACTGCGAGCATCCCGAACGAGTCGACGACGAGACCGACTCCCCCGCCGATTGCGGCAAAGTTCGTCACGACGTTTGCTGCCCTCCTCGACTTCTCGCCGCTTGCAGAGGTGATTTCGAGGCTGACACGAGCGCCGAGGGAGGCGACGTCGTCTGGGCCCACGTTCAATTGGCAATTCCCATAGCGGTCGACCCACGTCACTTCTGCGACGACTTCGTCGCCCTCGGTTCGTGAAAGCGGCACGATTCCGGGCAACAGGAGGTTCGGGTCGATTGGTTCACCGAGATCAGTGAGTGCTACACCGTTGCACAGGTGCGCAGCAGCGGGTGCGAAAATGTCGCGACCGGCGAAGGTTGCCCCGGGCGTCTCGAGTTGATACTGCTGGTTATTGAGCACGACTGCCGCATCTGCGCCGCCAGCGAGCGCCGTGCCCATCGACAGAAGACCGTTGTCGGGACCGATGAGAATCCCGCGACCACCTCCGACAGAGACGGCGACGGCACGGCGAGCAGTGCCGACTCCGGGGTCGACGACCGCAAGGACGATTCCGGAAGGAACATACGAAATGCAGCGAGCTAACGCGAGCGAGCCAGCGCGCACGTCGAATGGCGGAATCTCGTGAGTGAGGTCGATGACCCGAGCGTGCGGAGCGATGTCGGCAATCACGCCCTTCACGATCCCTACGAACTCGTCTCGCAGCCCGTAGTCGGAAAGAAACGAGATGGTGTCGTAGCGCGGCCCGCTCATTGAATGGTCACGCTACGAGCGCGTGATGCAAGGCCTCCCCAGAGCCTTCAGGGTCTCCCCCAGAAAACGTAAGGGTCGGTGCCAACCCCCCGACGGCACCGACCCATACGGCGCAACCCTTGCGGGCGCGACTCCCGGAACGGCAAGCCGTCCGGTGATTTAATGCGTCCCTACCTTAGACACCGTTTTTCTATTTGCAACGTCTCTTCTGGGAGTTTTTTGCGCGAAGTTCACGGGCGGAACCCGTGCCGCACAGGTTGATAATCTGACGACGAGTCGCTAGGCGTTGCTGAGCTCTTAACTTCGTGACGCTAGGCGTTGCCAAGTTCTTTGCTTCGTCGAGTCGCAGCACGAACTGCTGCCACGAGCGCATCACGCAGGTGGTGCTCCTCGAGGGCTGCCACTCCCGCTGCCGTCGTGCCGTTCGGTGACGTCACTTTCGCGCGCAAACCGACCGCGTCGTCCGGCTGCTGTTCGAGGAGCGCGACTGCACCGCTCAGCATCTTTGCAACTATGTCGCTACTCGTGCTGGGGTCGAACCCCTCCGCGACAGCCGCATCGCGTAAGGCTTCTGCAACATAGAAAACGTATGCCGGACCAGAACCGACCAGGCCAGTGAAGGCATCCATCATGGCTTCCGGAATCTCGAACACTGAGCCGACCGACGAGAGCAACTCACTCGCCCACTGACGGTCAGCCGCAGAACACTCCGCATCGGGCGACATCGCCGTGGCAGCTCGGCCGACGGTGGCGGGCGTGTTGGGCATCGCGCGGATGATCCGCACGTCACTGCCGCATGCCTCTCGTAACGCCTTGATGCGTACCCCGGCGGCTATCGACACGAGACGCTCTGCGCCGGCCGCCACGGCGGATGCTCCCGCGTTGCAGGCATCGGCGGGTTTCACCGCGATGATGGCCTCGTTGCACTGCGGCATCTCGGCCGTGACTGCCACGTTCGGAAACAGACTCGAAAGTTCGGCTCGACGTTGCGAGCTCGTCTCGCAGACGACAATCGAGCTTGCTTGGCGCCCCGCCCGCAAGAGGCCGTGGACGAGAGCGGCACCCATGTTCCCGCCGCCAACAATCACGAGCGGCGCTCGTCGTGTCGCACGTTCTCGCAGCTCCACCACGCGAAGGCTACTGAGAACTACTGAATCGAGCGGCGAAGCCGAGTCGAACGAGGTCGTAGAACTGCGCCTCCACCGTCGCATAGAGCGTTCCGATGATGCGGTCTAGCTCGCGCTCCTCAACTGCACCGAGGACGAGTTCTCCGTTCAAGAAGACAGCATTCTCGGCACCGAGCGCATAGTGCACGCCGACGAGTCGTTCGTTGCGACGAAGCAAGAGTTCGAATACCTCGACCACGTTTTCCTCTGGGTAGGGCATCACATAGGTCTCGTATCGCAACGTTCGCTGACCGAGTCGCAGCCAGATGGTGGTGAACTCCTTGGCTTCACCGCGCAGTCGCACCATCCAGCGGTCGCTCTCGTCCGCCGCTCGTTGGGCAGCGACGACGTTCGGGTGCTGAGCATGGACGGTCGCCAGCCATTCGTCGATTCGTCGCTCCAGACCGACGCGGCTCGCGTCGTCGAACAGGTCGCTCATCGCAGGGTCAGCTGCAGAGCACGAGATCGCGAGCGGCGAACTCAGCAACCACGCGGCGCATACGAACGGCCGCACCGCGCCACGAGTACGCAGCACTTCTGCGGACTGCGCTCACACCCATGGCCCGCGCAAGTTGGGCGTCGGCAAGAATCTGCGCAACCCGCTTGGCGAACAGATGGCCGTCACGTTCAGGAACCAGGTAGCCGTTGACGCCATCTTCGACGAGCGACAGCAATCCGCCGACAGCGGTTGCGACGACCGGAGTGCCGCAGGCCGACGCCTCGAGCGCGACGAGACCGAAACTCTCACTGCGGGACGGCACGAGAACGACGTCAGCCGCTCGGTAATAGGTCGCGAGAAGATGGTGTGGCTGGGGTTCGACGAAACGTATCTGGCCAGACACGCCGAGGGATTCAGCGAGTGCATTCACTCGCGCGAGTTCGGTTGCGCCTTCTGTTCCGCTTGCTCCACCCACAACGAGCAGCGTCGCATCAGATCGCCCGAGTGCGGCAAGAGTCTCAACGGCGACGTCGAGTCCTTTCAACGGCTGGATTCGACCAACGAAGAGCAGTACGGGTTGCGAACCGAGCGACAACGCACTCCGCGCTCCACTGCGACTGCCCGGCGAGAAGTATGCACGATCGACTCCCGGGGTGATGACGTCGACGGTTCCCGGCGAGTTGCCGTAGAGCGAGCGGAAGAGATCTCGCTCTTCGCGGCATGAGACGAAGATGGCGTCACTGCACCCGATGATTGACGATTCAACCGCCTCTCGCTCGCGCGACTCGGTGTCGCCGTACATCGTCTTCACTCGGGCGAGCGTGTGGAAGGTGGTGATGAGCGGGAGATTCAGGTCGTGCTTGATGAGGTGACCCGAGAGACCAGACAGCCAATAATTGGCATGCACCACTTGAGCGGGCGCGTGAGTGCGGATGTGATGGCTGACGGTGTCAGTGAACTCCGGGACGACATCAACGAGTCGCTCCTTGGGAAGGTCGAAATCTCCCGCACGCACGTGCACAAGCCTGTGGTTCGGCTCGATGTCGACTACTTCTGGAAGGCCCGGCTTCCACGCGCGGGTGTACGTCGTGCACTCGACCCCGAGTCGTGCGAGCGACGAGGTGAGTTCGCGGACGTACACATTCATACCGCCACCGTCTCCGACGCCTGGTTGGGCGAGCGGCGACGTGTGCAGCGACAGCACGGCAACGCGCTGCGCGGGGGTTGCAGCCATGGGATTCTGAACCTATCTGGGCAACCACCCGATACGCCGAGTCGGAACTACTGGGCCGTGTCGTCCGCCACGAAGCTTCGATAAATGGCGAGCATCGCCTGCTTTTGCTCGTCATTCAGCCGTGGGTCAGTAGCGATGGCATCGACCACCAGGTGTGCTTGCGCCTCCTTCGGGTCGAGCATCCCTGCTCGCTCGTACAACGTTTCGGCCGAGATCTCAAGCCCGCGGGCGATCTGCTGGAGAATCTCTGCGGAAGGCTTGCGCAAGCCGCGTTCGATCTGCGACAGGTACGGGTTGGAAACTCCCGCGCGCTTGGCAAGGTCGCGTATCGATTGCTGCGCAATCTCTCGCTGTTGGCGAATGAACGTACCAATGTCAGGACGTTTGCGAGTCGCCACTTCTCAGCGGCTTTCGTCGAGCAGGGTGTCAACGCTGGCCGTGGAAGTGCGATACCTGCGAACGAGTTCGGCCGAGAGTGCATCGATCTGAGTGAACAGTTCCTTGCGGCGCGCCGACACGACGAGTTCGAAGTCCGCGAGACGCTGCACGCAGGCGTCGACTTCGGCGTCGTCAAGCTCACGCAGCCCACCAAAACCGATCGAGTCACACAGGCTCTCGAGCTCGCGCAGCAGTTGGTGGTCGGCGACGACCTCGGTATCACGTGGCGGACGCGTTGAGCCGCTTCCGCGCTCGGTAGCAAACACTCGGGTGATTCCGTCCGTCACGTCTCGCTGCGGTGACTCACCACTCGCACGCCTGCGAATCTCGTCTCGCGCCAGATCGAGGCGCCCCTGCACCACGCGACGCACGAAGGAGACGGCGTCCTCTTCTGACTGCAAGGAGCCGCGCCGCGCGCGAACCTCTTCAAGGGTCATACCCGAGAGTTCCTGCGAACCACCGGACACTGGCGGAAGCACTGCGACTTCATCGCTCTCTGCGACCGGAGAGTGCGGTTCGCACTCCTGCCCGTTCAACCAGACGGTGGAAGAAGACAAAACAGTCTCGAACGACGGCCCGAATCGTCGCTTCGCGGCAGCAAGAACGTCAGCGACCGTTGCACCCGCAATCGTGTCGCGCGAACGACCTGCTGCTTCACGCGCCGATGCAAAGAGCAAGAGTTGCGCCACGTGGTCAGCGTACCCAAGCGACTACCCTGCGACGGGCACTCCATGACCAATCACTCGAATCTTGCGCGACACGCGACACCGCGAATCATCATGGTTCGACATGGTGAGTCGGAGTGGAACGTTCTCGGCAAGTGGCAGGGTCGAGCAGACACCAAGTTGACCGACGCAGGCCGGCGGCAAGCCCGCGAAGCAGCCCTGCGCGTCGCGCAAGCAGGCCTTGAGATTCGGCGTGTCGTTGCGAGCTCGCTGAGTCGCGCCCACGAGACTGCCGAAATTTTCACTAAGACTCTCGGACTCAACTCCCCGACGGTTGACGACCGACTCGTCGAGACCGACGTCGGCCCATGGGAGGGTCTGCGCGAGCACGAGATCGAGGCAGCTTGGCCCAACTACTTGCGTGACCGTCGAACACCGCCAGACTTCGAACCTCCCCACGCGGTATTCGAGCGGGCCACTTCAGCACTTCGCGAGCTACACAGCGACCAAGAGAATGTGCTCGTCGTGAGCCACAGCGGAGTCATCCGCACCATCCGGCGAGTGATGGATGTGCCCGATCGACGGTTGCACAATCTCGAGGGTTGCTTCTTCCACCTCGACCCAGACGGCCAACTCGTGGCGGGCGACTTCGTCAGCCTCGTTTCGGCGTCGCAACCAGTGACGAACGACGCCGTTTAAGCGACGGTCTTCGAACCCGTCTAGCGTCGCAACTTGTGCAACGGCAGATCCTTGACGACGGTTACTCGCCAGAAGTTCGGGAGAACGTCCTTCCGTTCACTCTTACTCGCTTGGCGGCGAACACTTGCTATCGGTTTGCTCCTCCGTTCATCGCGATTATCGCCGCGGAATCTGGCGGCTTCGACGTGTCGATTGCCGACATCGGTCTGGTCATCAGCATCTCAGAACTCGCGGGATTCCTCGCCCCGCTGCTCGGCAACTTCGTCGATCGTGTGTCGCGCCGGCTGTCGATGATGGTCGGCCTCGCGGGCACGACGATCGGCGTGATCTTGATGGCCGTTGCTCCGAACCTCATCGTGCTCGGTATCGGTCTCACGCTGCTCAACCTCTTGAAGTCATGCTTCGACCTCGGCATGGGTGCGTGGCTCGCCGACCATGTCCCCTACGAACGGCGCGGAAGAGTCGTCGGCATCACCGAAACGTCGTGGGCACTCAGCTTGCTCATTGGAGTCTCGTTGCTCGGGCTCGTCACCGCAGCGACGTCGTGGCGCGTGGCCTGCATCATCGGCGGAATCGCAGTCGTGTCGTGCGGAGCATGGCTCGACTCGCACGTGCGTGGAAGCACCGATGCACCCCGCCTCCGCCACGAGAAAGTTGCCGGAAAGAAAGTAACTGGAGCGTGGCTCGTCCCACTTACGATGTTCGGTTTGATGGGAGCAAGCCAATGTCTTTTCGTCACCTTCGGTGCCTGGCTGACTGACGACTTCGGATTCGAGGCCGCGGGCATCGCAGCAGTCGGTTTCGCGCTCGGCGCCGGTGAACTCTTTGCGTCGTTGTCGAGTGCGCGAATGACCGACCGCATCGGGAAAGAACGCAGCGTGCTCCTGGGGGCGGCAGTGATGATGCCGAGCGCCGCGCTGCTCGCCGGATTCAACGGATCCCTCGTCGTCGGGCTCCTCGCGCTCGCAGTCTTCATCGTCGGCTTCGAGTACGGCGTCGTGAGCCTCATTCCGGTCGCAACTGATCTCTTCGCAGGGTCTCCCGGCAAAGGGTTCGGGCTCGTCATCGGCGCGGGAACATTCGGGCGTGGTGTCCTCACCGTGGTGGCGACGGGACTGTACGACCGCACCGGCGTGGTCGGCGCGTGCGTGGCGGCAATCGTCTGCTCCGCGCTCAGTGCCGTGACGATCTCGGCGTACCGGTCGCGAGTCAACGCTTCGGCGTGATCGACCGAGGCATTCGGCCGCCACGTGGATGGGAGCGGTGACGTTCAGCCGCGATAGGCGTTGGTAATCGGCAAACGTCGGTCTTTGCCGAAGGCTTTCGCCGTGACTCGTACTCCCGGCGGCAACTGTCGCCGTTTGTGCTCGTTGTTATCGACCAGACGCACGATGCGACGCACGAGTTCGGCGTCGTATCCCATCGTCACGATCTCGGCGGCGGTGCGGTCTTGTTCCACGTAGAGCGCGAGCACGGCGTCGAGCACCTCATAAGGCGGGAGGCTTTGGTCGTCGCGCTGGTCGGGCCGCAGTTCCGCCGACGGTGGCTTAACGATCGTCGCCTCCGGAATCACTGCGCGTCCGGCGCGCTCGTTGATGCGCCGCGCTAGGGCGTAGACGTCGGTCTTGAAGAGGTCTTTGATGACCGCATATCCACCGACGGAGTCTCCGTACAGCGTGAAGTAGCCGACGGCAAGCTCGCTCTTGTTGCCGGTCGTAAGCACCATCCACCCGAACTTGTTCGACAACGCCATCAAGGTCGTTCCGCGAACGCGGCTTTGCAGGTTCTCTTCGGTGAGGTCGGGTGCGCGGCCGGCGAAGGCCTGCGCGGTCATGTCGAGATACGAAGCGAACGCGGGCTCGATCGGAATCGTGAGCATCTCGATGCCGAGATTGCGGGCAAGCGCCGCGGCGTCAGTGCGCGAACCTTCACTCGAGTATCGCGAGGGCATCGAGACGCCGTGTACACGGTCGGCACCGAGTGCGTCGACGGCAACTGCCGCAACGACGGCGGAGTCGATGCCACCCGAAAGTCCGATGACAACGTCCGTGAAGCCGTTCTTACGCACGTAGTCGCGCGTGCCGAGCGCCAACGCACCCAGAATCTGGTCGAGTTCATCCATCGGCTGCACGAGACGCTGTGCGCCAGACGTGCCAGTTGAGATTCCCCCGGACACTCCGGCTGGCGCTCCCCCAGAAGTTCCGGAGCCCAGCTGGGTGATCGGAACGTCGACCACGAGCAGCTCTTCTCCGAACTGCGCAGCACGGGCGATGATCGAGCCGGTTGCGTCGGCGACGAACGAACCGCCGTCGAAGACGAGTTCGTCCTGGCCGCACACCTGGTTGACGTACGCAATCGGCAGACTCGACTCACGCGCGCGGTCACGCACGGTCGCTTCACGAATATCACCTTTGTGTCGGTCGAACGGCGAACCGTTGATGTTGATGCATACCTGCGCACCAGCTGCACGCTGGCGAGCGACGGGACCGTCCGACACCCACACGTCTTCACAGATGCTGAGCGAGACCGCGACGCCTGCGACCTCATAGGTCGTGCTGTCGTCATGACCCGGCGCGAAGTAGCGCACCTCATCGAATACCGAGTAGTTAGGCAGCAACTGCTTGTGGTACACGCCGAGCACGGTGCCGTCAGCGCAGAGTGCTGCGGCGTTGAAAAGCCGTGCTGGACGAGCACTCGTCCGAGCGACCGGCTCGTCGTCTGCCTCGTCGACGAAGCCGACCACGACGGCGCAACGACCCGAGCGGGCGGCGACTTTCTCCAAGGCGGCACGGTTGTCGGCAACGAACCCAGCCTTCAACACCAGGTCTTCGGGCGGATACCCAGAGAGCGTGAGTTCGGGGAAGGCCACGAGGTCGCAACCGGCTTCTTCTGCCATCGCCACGTAGCGGAACACCGCGTCAAGATTCGCGTTGATGTCGCCAACACGCGGGTTAATCTGCGCCAAACCGACGCGCAACATCGATGTTGGCTGTCGCGGCGCCACGAAATCAGGCTACTGAGGCAGCAATCGGCGAATTTCGGGGCGAATCTGCGGATCGGGTGACATTTTCACACTCCGTTTACAAACGGATGATGCCCCTGACACGAACATCAATCAGACTGACGTAACTCGTTGTACGAAAGGAAGCACAACATGGCATACCAGGCCGAATACATCTGGATCGACGGAGCCAAGCCGACTCCGATGCTCCGATCAAAGACCAAGATCTTGGAGAACTCAGTGAAGACCCCACCCATCTGGGGATTCGATGGATCTTCCACCGAGCAAGCGACCGGCGAGTCGTCGGACTGCATGTTGAAGCCAGTGTTCTGGTGCAAAGACCCGATTCGTGGCGGGCGCAACATCCTGGTCATGTGCGAGGTGTATCTCGCTGCGACCGGTCAGCCGCACCCAACGAACACTCGCGCAGCCTGCGCGGCAGCGGCGGCGAAGTACAAGGCGCACGGGATGATCTACGGCATCGAGCAGGAGTACACGTTCATGCGCTTGAACGGCCGCCCGTACGGTTTCCCCGAACTCGATGGTGAACCCGGTCCGCAGGGTCCGTACTACTG
>RFOJ01000210.1 GCA_009926705.1 Acidimicrobiia bacterium | reverse complement strand
TTCTCGGGGCGTCGATGCGGCGAGCTCGTCGCTGGTGCACTTGCGTAGCCTTGAGCGCATGACAAACGCAGCGCGCGCCGCGGACGGCACCCCCGCTCATGATCCATCGCGAAAGATCGTGTCGGTTTCGCAGTTCGTGCCGGCCACACCGCAGCAAGTATTCGATGTACTCGCCAACCCGCGGATGCACCCGGTGATCGACGGATCGGGTACGGTGCGTGGCGAATTACATGCTCCTGCTCGACTCTCGCTTGGGGCCAAGTTCGGCATGTCGATGCGAGTCAGATTCCCCTATCGGATCACCAACACCGTCGTCGAGTTCGAAGAGGCACGCCAGATCGGTTGGAGGCACTTCGGCGGTCACGTCTGGCGCTACCTGCTGACCCCGGTCGAGGGTGGCACGATGGTGACTGAACAATTTGACTACTCCCACAACCGTGCGAACTGGTTTCTCCGAGCGATGAATGCAGTCTCAAACAATGAGGTTGCGATGCGCAAGACATTGCTCAATCTCGCCAAACACTTCGCGTGAGCCTCCTGTCCGCTGGAGTCGCACTCCCGTGACCACACTCCCCGCCGGATACCTCGCCCTCTCATGACCACGCTCCCCGCCGGATTCGCTGCTCACACCGCCAACATCGGCGTCAAAGATGACACGCTCGACTTCGTCGTGGTGCTTGGAAACCCGGGCACGCTCGGGGCCGCGATGTTCACCAAGAGCCGCTTTGCCGGCGCAAGCGTCGTTCTCAGCCGTGAACTCGTCGCAGATGGTCGCACGCGCGGCGTCGTCGTGCTCTCGAAGAACTCGAACGTCGCCACGGGTGACGAAGGCATGCGCAACGCACGTGAACTCGTCGGCGCCGTCGCCGGGCGCCTCGGGTGCGATGCGAATGAACTCGTCATCGCCTCGACCGGCGTTATCGGCCGCCAATATCCGATGGATCGAATTCGCCGAGGCATCGACGCGCTGCCTGCGACACTTCTCGGCACTGACGCCGACCTCGTCGCACGAGCCATCATGACCACCGACACTCGACCGAAGACTGCCGAAGCCTCGGTGCGCGGCTCGTCGGCACGCGTCGTCGGTGTCGCCAAAGGCGTCGGGATGATCGAGCCAGACATGGCGACTCACATCTCGCTCATCTTCACCGATGCATCGCTCTCGCGCGGCGAACTCGAGACCGCCTTCCGACACGCCGTAGAACACACGTTCAATCGGGTGTCTATCGACACCGACACATCGACGAGCGACACCACGGTCTGTCTTGCGAGCGGTGCGGCTGGCGCGGTCGATCGCACTGCATTTGCTGATGCATTGCACAAAGTGCTGCTGTCTCTAACGAAGCAGATTGCCCGCGACGGCGAGGGAGCCGAGCGCATCATCGAAGTGCGTGTCGACCAAGCTCGCGATGAAGAGCAAGCCGTCACCGTGGCCCGGGCAATCGTGAACTCTCCGCTCGTAAAAACTGCGGTGCACGGCGCAGACCCCAATTGGGGTCGCGTCGCCATGGCCGTCGGCAAGTGCAGCCAGTACGACGACATCCGTGCGGAGCGCGTCAT
>RFOJ01000209.1 GCA_009926705.1 Acidimicrobiia bacterium | reverse complement strand
GCGGCAAGATCGCATCGCGATGCTGGCTGGAACGCAAAGATAAGTCGGTGGGGGAGGAGCGCATCAATGCGCTCGTTGAGTCAACCGATGGCTTCTATCTTGCCGAGGTCGACCTAGAACTGCGCGGTGAAGGCACCTTGATGAGCACTGCCCAAAAAGGTGCCGGTGACTTGAAGATCGCATCGTTCGTGCGCGACAAGCGGCTCATCGTGCAGGCGAGAGAGGCCGCGTTCGCAATTCTCGACAATGACCCGACGCTTGCACAGCACGCCGAGCTAGCCGACGAGCTCTCAATCTTTATGGCTCCTGAAGAAAAGGAGTTCTTGTTCAAAGACTGAGTTGCTCAGTCTTCTTCGCGAGCGGCGAGCACGAGATCCCAGCGGTCGCGACAGTCGCGACAGCGATATGCCACGACGTCGCCGACCAACCACCGACCATCCTCTGGTGGTGGGGTCAATAAGTGCGCGGGCCCGCCACAGTCGACGCAGACGATCTGGTCGGGCGGAGTTTCTGCGATGTCGGGCGCAGACTCACCATCATTTGGCGAACTCCCGGCATCAGTCGTCACCACTCCACTATTACCGTGAAAGCGTGCGAGTGGTGGCAGGGGAGTTGCGCGGTCGCCGCATCGAGTCGCCCGAGGGCAACACCACGCGACCCACGACAGATATGGCGCGCGAGGCGATCTTCAACAGTCTCGGTAGCCACTACGACCTCGCAGGTGCACGAATCGTCGACTGTTTCGCTGGCACCGGCGCCCTCGGCATCGAGGCAATCTCGCGCGGTGCGGGCCACGTGACGTTCATCGAGCGCGACAAGCGCGCGCTCGACACGTTGAAACACAACATCGATTCGCTCGGCATTACCGACCGCAGCACCATCGTGCGCGGAGACGCGCTCACCCAGGTGGCGCAGTGCAAAGACGCGACGCTCGTCTTGGCGGATCCGCCGTACGACTTCGCTAAGTGGGCGGAGTTTCTCGCCGCAGTGCCGTGCAACTTGGTGGTCGCAGAGTCGGGGGCCCCGGTTGCCGCGCCCGACGGCTGGGAAGTACTGCGTGAGAAGCGCTACGGCCGCACCCACGTGACCTTCCTGCGACGGTTACCGTAGAAGCCAATGGCAGCGCAACAAACGGTGCTGTATCCGGGCAGTTTCGACCCGTTCCATCTCGGGCATCTCGACGTCGCCGCTCAGGCCGCCAGCATCTTCGGTCGCGTTGTTATCGCCGTGATGCACAACCCAGAAAAGCCCTCCGGCATGTTCACCATCGATGAGCGCGTCAAGTTGGTTAAAGAATCAACGGCGCATCTTGCGGGCGTGACGGTCGAAGCCCATGCCGGGCTCGCAGTGGACGCCGCGAAAAAAGTCGGGGCTGCGTGCATCGTAAAGAGCCTGCGCAGCGCCACCGACTTCGACGTCGAATCACAGATGGCCCACACCAACTACACCGTTGCCGGAGTGCGCACCATGGTGCTCTTCGCACTGCCCGAGCACGCCTATATAAGTAGTCGCTTTGTGCGCGAGATTGCGCACTACGGTGGAGATGCTTCGGCGATGGTCA
>RFOJ01000208.1 GCA_009926705.1 Acidimicrobiia bacterium | reverse complement strand
GCCGTCGCCGCACGAACGCGGTTCAGTGTCGAACCTCGGTCACCTTCTTGCGCCTCGACGCTGAGTGCCGACCACGACCCTGGCTGGGTGAGCCACGACTTCTTCGAATTGCTCGGACTGAACCCGAAGTTCGTACCCGAAGCGCGCCACGGCATCGGCACGCGACAGCCGTCTCGGCCGAGGTGCTCGCCCTTGGTGCGGTGAAAGTGCGGGTCTTCGCGCTCCGCGTCATCGAGATCGATCACTTCTTCAAGCCCGAGTTCCTGGCCGTTGAACAGATACGTCGTGCCCGGCAGGGCGAGGATGGTGTACATCGCGGCGACCGCGCGCACTCGTCCGAGCGCCACGTGCGCAGGCGAAGCGACCTCGCGATGGACGACGCGCCCGCCGTAGCGAGTGGGCGATCGACGAACGTCGTGATTTTCCGTCACCCACGTGGTCGGTGCCCCGACGAGTGCGTCTGCTGCCATCGATGAATCGATGATGTCCCGCCACTTGTTGCCGTCCCACTCGGCGGTGAGCAAGTCGAAGTTGAAACCGGTGTGCAGCTCATCGGCCCGCAGGTATCGAGCGCGCTTCTCCGGCGTATCGAGCCACGCTTCTGCGACGAACACGCGCGGCGGGTCATACGAGTCGGCAATCTTCCGCCAGCGTCGATACACCTCGTGCACTTCTGGCTGGTCGAAGTATGGCTTGGCGTGCGGGTCGAGCAGGGCGGGATCTTTACTGTCAAGTACGTCGGGATACCCGCGCTGCTTGATCATGCCTTGCGCCACATCGATGCGGATTCCGTCGACGCCGCGGTCAAACCAGAAGCGCAGCGTGTCGTCAAACTCGCGCACGATGTCGGGGTGATCCCAGTTCACGTCGGGTTGGTGCGTATCGAAAAGGTGGAGGAACCACCACCCTGTCGGTGTGCCTGCCGTGGCACTGGCGTCGCCGACGATGGTCGACTTGCCGTCGGGCGATGCGAGCAACGGTGTCCATGCCAACCCGCCGAAAATCGATTGCCAGTTGTTCGGCGGCAGTTCACCCTTTTCACCGCGGCCCCGTACGCAGTGATAACGAGCCCAAGCAGGCGAACCAGGCAACGTGCTGAGCGCTTCCTGAAAGAAGCGGTGCTTGCTACTCGTGTGGTTCGGCACGATGTCGAGGATGACGCGGATCTGTCGTGCATGTGCTTCCCGAATGAACACTTCGGCGTCCGTGATCGAACCGAACATTGGATCGATGTCGCGATAGTCGGAGACGTCATAGCCACCGTCGCACTGCGGGCTGGGAAAGATCGGGCTGAACCACACTGCATCTACGCCAAGCGCGCGCAGATAGTCGAGCCGCGAGATTGCACCGGGAAGATCGCCGATGCCGTCACCATTGCCGTCGGCGAACGACTTCGGGTAAATCTGGTACACCACAGCTCGGCGCCACCAGTCAGCGTCATTCGTTTGGATGCTCGAAGGTTCAGTGGCCATGATTCCTGCTTCGTCTTGGTAGGTAGTGCTACTTGGTATTGGTGAATGTCGTAATGTCTCCGCGCACTACCGTGCCGTCGGCGAATCGCGACACAGC
>RFOJ01000207.1 GCA_009926705.1 Acidimicrobiia bacterium | reverse complement strand
AGCGCCAATCTTCACATCGCTGCGCTATTGAGGCAGGCCCAGGCATCTTTACGCTGAAGTCGCATGAATGACGACGACGCCTCGTCGGCGGGCAGAGAGACCGAGGACATCTCGGCGATGTCTGCTGGCGAGACTGAGGGCATCTCGGCGATGCCATCGCGTGAAACCGACGTGCTTGTCGTCGGCGGTGGCCCGGCGGGCGCGGCGATGGGGTACTGGCTCGCCGAACGCGGACACGACGTCACGGTTGTCGAGCGAAAACACTTCCCCCGCGAGAAGACGTGCGGCGACGGCCTCACACCGCGCGCGGTGAAACAGCTCGACGACATGGGTCTTGGCGAGCGGCTCAAGCAGTTCCATCGTTATGAAGGCCTGCGCGCCACCGCGCACGGAAAAGAACTCGAACTGCAGTGGCCGACGCACCCCACATATCCACGACATGGATACGTAGTGCGTCGACGCGAACTCGACGCGATGGTTGCGTTCAACGCAGAAAAATCTGGTGCAGTGCTGTTGCAAGGCCACGAGGCGACTACGCCGATTATGGAAAGAGGTTGCGTTCGTGGTGCGGTGGTCAACGACCTCGACGAAGGACGCAAGGTGGCGATTCGTGCCAACTACGTGGTGGTCGCCGACGGCGCCAACAGCCGGTTCGGGCGCTCACTCGGCACCGCCCGGACGAAGTCATGGCCCTACGGCACCGCCATTCGCACGTATTGGGTGAGCCCACGACACGACGAACCGTGGATCGAGTCGGCTCTCGACGTGCAAGACCGTGACGGTAACTCAATGCCTGGTTACGGCTGGATCTTCCCCGTCGGCGACGGCACGATCAATGTCGGCGTCGGTCTCTTGTCGACCTTCAAGAAGTTCAAAGACGTGAACACTTCGCATCTTCTCGACTCGTACGCCCACATGATTGCCGAACGCTGGGGAATCGACCCTTCGAAGCCCGAATGTCGTGCGACGAGCGGCAAGATTCCGATGGGTGGATCCATCTTCCCCAAAGTCGGGGCGACGCACCTCATGATCGGCGATGCGGCGGGCAGCGTGAATCCGTTCAACGGTGAAGGGATTGACTACGCCTACGAGACTGCGCGTATCGCTGCCGGAGTGTTGCATGACGCACTCGCGAGCGGTGATGCTTCGGCGTTGCAGCAGTATCCCAGCCTTCTTGACGCCGAATACGGGCAATATTTCAAAGTCGCCCGCCTCTTTGCACGCGTTATCGGTCGACCTGCTCTGATGCGGGAACTATCGCGAGTTGGCATCCACAGCCGCACGCTCATGGAGTGGGTGTTGCGCATCATGGCCAATCTGCTGCGCCCCGATGAGAAGGGTCCTGCGGAAGTTGCCTACGCGATGGCGGCGCGAATCGTCCGCCTTGCACCGAACGCCTAAGCCGTCTGACGCCGTTCGCGCGAGATCAGTTTGCGCAAATCACCTCGACGACTTCGTCGCGATCGAGATCGAGCACCGTGCGGATGCCAGCTTCAGAATATGACTCAATGAAAGCGCGCAGGGTCGTTGAGCGAGGCTCACCTGCACAGGTGCGGATGACGCCGTTGGCCAACGGCACAT
>RFOJ01000206.1 GCA_009926705.1 Acidimicrobiia bacterium | reverse complement strand
CAGTGCCGCGCCCGCCTGTGCCGGCAGAACGCATTCGCACCTGCGCAGTGCGAGATGACCGCGAGCAGTGGCACACTGAGGCGTGGGTTTTTTTGACCGCAATCGCGCCGAAGTTGAAGCGAAAGGCTTCGACCCGAAGCGTCTTCCCCCCGGTCAGTACCTGACGGAGCGCTTTCCTGTTCTCCACGTCGGTGATGTCCCGACCTACGAGGCAGGCGAATGGACTCTCACCGTCACCGGCGAAGTCGCGTCGCCATTCACCATCGACTACGAGCAGCTCGTTGCGCTTCCGTCAATCACTCTCACCACCGATATCCACTGCGTCACCAAGTGGTCGAAGTTTGACACACAGTGGAAGGGTGTGCGTGTGCGCGACTTGTTCGAGCAGGCAGGCATCAAACCGGAGGCCACCCACCTCATGGCGCACGCCGAGTACGGGTACACCGCGAATCTTCCGTTGGCCGATGCGACGCGCGACGACTCACTCGTCGCGTATGCCTACGACGGCATCGAGATCGAGCCGATTCACGGTGGCCCCGTTCGGCTCCTCATTCCGCACCTCTATTTCTGGAAGTCCGCCAAATGGCTACGTGCACTCGAAGCGGTGACTGCCGATGCGCCTGGCTTTTGGGAGCAGAACGGTTATCACATGTACGGCGACCCGTTCCGCGAGCAGCGGTTCTGGGGCGACTGATTCGGCGGCGCCCGACGAGCAGCTGACGCGTTGTCAGACTCTCGCGTCTACGACACGCGCTCGTCAAGTGTCGTCTCGCAGAAGCGATCGCCCTGAGGGCGCGAAGCCGACGTCGCGGGCGACGTTTCTCCGTAGAGCGTGTCGAGCATTCCCTTCACCATGCCGCGGTCGACCGCGCAAATGACCGGATGTTCGATTGCCACGTCGCCGAACGGACAGTGATTGTTGATGATGCGCAACTTGTTCTGACGCTTCTCTGCGTGTGCGGCAAAGCCGTGGGCGGTGAGCGCATCGGCGACCTTCTGTAGCGCCGAGCGCAGCGAACGCTGCCCAGCGGCGACGTCGTCCCCGGTCAGACCAGCCGCCATGGCCTGACCGTATTTTCGGCCGACCTCCTCGGCCATCGCCTCTGCTTCGTGCCGGGGAAGCCGCTCGATGGCTTCACCCAGGAGCGACAGCACGAGATCGTCGCTGCGCACGGGAAACTGCATCGGAGCCGCCGTGTCAACGGCGTGGAATCGTTTTGACGGCCGACCAGCGCCAGCCTTCTCAGACCGTGTGACCTCTACCTCGAGATAGCCCCCGGCGGCGAGCTTGTCGAGGTGGTGTCGTGCCACGTTGGGGTGCACGTCAAACTGCTCGGCGACCTGTGCGGCCGTGACGCCTTCCTGCGCGTCGCGGACGAAGAGATAGACCGCCCGTCTCGTGGGGTCGCCGAACGCGGAGGTGATCGCCGAAACCTGGGCGGAGAATGCGCCGCTCGTCACGCCAGTCGCACCGCTCGCGTTGCGTGCCACGCGATTAGCCTAACCCGCGCAGTATGAGTGCTCTCACACCAAACCACGTCATCGAAGCTCTTCGACCTGTCCATGATCCCGAACTGAACCGTTCGATTG
>RFOJ01000205.1 GCA_009926705.1 Acidimicrobiia bacterium | reverse complement strand
TCCCCCTCGCACGAGTGTGCGACCAAGCCACTGCCAACCGACTGATGGCGACCTATTCGATGGACTACGAAGCATTCGGGTTCGCTCGCCGCGAGTTCGCCGGGGCGGTCGAGCCCTACGTGCTGAGCGATGCCGAAACCCAGTTGGTCACGCTCGTACGGCAGTCGGTGGAGCGTGTCGGCAGCGTGTCGCGCGCCGCCCAGTCGCGCATGTCTGCCCGATACGGCATTCGCCAGATTCGAAAGACGGTCCTGCGCAAAGTGTCGTTCGGCCGCATGTACAACACTCCCCGCAGCATGCACTGGTAACCATGCAGGCTCCGACAGAGTCTCTGCAGGTGGTGGCGCATCTCGCTCTCGTCGCACGTACGACGAAGGTCATGTACCTTCCGACCCCGAAGGCGGCCTGCACCACCATCAAGCTGATGCTCGCCACGGCCGAAGGCAGCCACCGACCCGAGATGGCCGACCGCCTTGCCGTGATGCACGTGTCTCGCGCCCAGACGATCCACCACCCCGACGTGCACGGGCTGGTGCGCCTTGCCGATCTCTCAGCACGCGAACGCAAGACGGTGCTCACCTCCCCTGACTGGCTACGGGTCGCCAGCGTGCGCGACCCTGTCTCCCGCGCGTACTCGGCGTGGGAAAACCGAATCTTTATGCGCGCTCATCGACGCACCAAGACGTTGATTGAGCTCGCCGACGACGTGCTGACCGAAGGCAAGGTCGATCTTGCGGCATCGTTCGCACACTTCGCCAAGATGCTCGGCGAGCACGCCGACGTGTTCATGTCCGATCACCACTTTCAACCGCAGGCACACGTGGTGCGGCCGGATGCGGTCGACTATGGGCGGCTCGTCCGTGTTGACCAGCTGGGCGAGATTGATGCGCTGGCCCGAATGTTGAGTGAACGCTCAGGCAAACCGATTACTGCCACTCGGCTCAACGAAGGCCTTGGCGTGAAAGCTGAGCGGGTCTGCGACGTGCACACTGCCAACCGCGTGATGGCGACGTATGCAATCGACTACGAAACGTTCGGCTTCGAACGATGCCACTGGCCGGCGTCCGTCGAGCCGTACGTGCTGAGCGACATGGAGTCTCGCCTGGTCGCCCAATATCGGAATGTCTTTGCGCGGGCGATCAGCGTGGCGCAAGAGTCGCAACGCCGTGTCGGTGCCCGATACGGTGTCGGTCAGATGGCGCGCGGACTTCGCAGAATCATGGGCGGCAAACGTGGCCCGCATGATCCGCGCGAGGTGCAGGCATGACAGCCGCAGGCAGCGGGGCGAGCGCCGCCCGACCCGAAGCAGTTCGCATCGGCATCGTGACGGTGAGCGACCGCGCGTCTGCCGGCGTTTATGAAGATAAAGGTGGCCCGGCGATTCGCGAGTTTCTCGAAAAGCACCTCACGAACCAGTGGCAGCCGGTGGCGCGAGTCATCAGCGACGACGTGCAGACAATCGCCCGCACTCTGCGCGACTTGGCCGACCTCGAGCACTGCAGCCTGATTGTGACGACCGGTGGTACGGGGCCAGCAGCGCGCGATGTGACACCTGAAGCCACCGAGATGGTGTGCCAGAAGATGATGCCCG
>RFOJ01000204.1 GCA_009926705.1 Acidimicrobiia bacterium | reverse complement strand
ATTGCGATCGCGTTCTCGCCGGTGAACGGCGGAACTCCCGCGAGCATTTCGTAGAGGATCACGCCGAGCGAATACAAATCAGATCGCGGATCGGGTTGACCACCCTGTGCTTGCTCGGGGGAGAAATAGGTTGCCGTGCCCATCACTGCGCCCGTTTGTGTGAGACCTTGCTCGACAGCAGCACCGATCGCTCGGGCGATGCCGAAGTCGGCAACTTTGACGTGGCCGGTCGCACTCACAATCACGTTCGCCGGCTTGATGTCACGGTGTACAACACCAGCCTTGTGCGCCTCGCCGAGCGCCGCAGCGATGTCGAGCGCGATGTCGCAGGCTTGCAGCACGGTGAGTCGCTCGTGCTTTTGCAGGATGTCGGCGAGCGTGCGGCCCTGCACATATTCCATCGCGATGTAATACGTGGAGTCGACTTGGCCCCAGTCGAATACGGCGACGATGTTCGGGTGGTTGAGCGATGCGGCCGACATCGCTTCGCGGCGGAACCGCTCGACAAACAATGGGTCTTTGGCGTATTCGGCAAAGAGAATCTTCACCGCGACGGGGCGGTCGAGCAGCTTGTCGCGCCGCGCGACGAACACTTCGGCCATGCCGCCGCGGCCGATGCGACGGCCCAGTTCGTACCTGCCGTTCACAATGACCGGGGTGCTCATGAGTCTGCGCCTTTTCGTTGTTCTTCGACTACGCCACGAATCGAGTTGATGTACGCCTCGGCACGCTCGGGTGACGAATACGTCGGGTTGTCGTCGATGTCGAGGGCAAGGGCGGGGAACACTTCGCTGCGCTTCACGCCGCTGTCGAGCTGCACGGTGGGCGAAAACCACAGCACTTGTTGCGGCTTGCCCTTGAACACCACGAGCATCGCCTCGTCACCCGTGCCATCGAAGCCGACGAAGTAGCCGGAGCGGGCGTATGAGCCGACAGCACCGAGTGCCGCGGCGACTACGACGATGACCGCAGCTACGGCGACGAGCAGTCGGCGTTTGCCGGGCTTCGGTGCATCGTGTTGCTTCGGTTCGGCAACGGGTACGACTTCGTCGGCGATCACGTCGACTACGACCACGGTCACGTTGTCGCGACCTCCGTTGTCGTTGGCGGCGGCAACCAGTCGGTCGGCAGCAACTTGCGGGTCGGGTATCTCACGCAACAACTGAGCGATCTGTTCGTCTTCGACTTCGTCGACGAGTCCGTCGCTGCAGAGCACGTATCGATCACCGACGACCATCGGCAGTACCCACGAGTCGGCGTTGACGTTGCCCTCGATGCCGAGCGCGCGAGTCACGATGTTTCGTCGCGGGTGCACGCGCGCCTCGGCGGCAGAGATGTAACCCTCGGTCAGAAGTTCCTGCACGTATGAATGGTCGGCGCTCACCTGTTTGAGTTCACCGCCGCGCCACAAATAGACGCGCGAGTCGCCGACGTTGGCCACCACCATGCGTTGCGGTTCGCTGCCGGCAGCAGGCAACGGCACGACAGCGGTGATTGTGGTGCCCATGCCCCGCTGGTCGGTCGGCCCGCCGCTCGCGCGGTGGATCTCTGCGTTTGCGGCATTGATTGCTGCGACCACCGACTCTGGCGATGAATAGCCGATGCGGGCGGC
>RFOJ01000203.1 GCA_009926705.1 Acidimicrobiia bacterium | reverse complement strand
CGTCGCCGAGGCCGACGGCACGGAGCATCGCTCGCGATGCCGCTTTTTGCAAACCGTCAGTGACGTCGCGACTTCTCGGCTTGACGTCGACTTTGGTTTCTGAACCGCGCGCCATGCGCTCAGACTACTTGTGCCGAACTTCCGGTCGCTGTGGCCGTGACGTGAGGCGCCTGCTTTGTGCTGTCGCGGAAGTACAACACGAGAACGGGGACGAGGTACAAGAAGTACGAGATGACACGCAGTCGCTCGGGGTTGCTGTGCCAACCGAACAACCCGTTGACGAAGTCATAGAACGTTCCATTCGAGAAGGGGCCCGAGTTGATGTTCCACGCAGAGGCAACCAGCCAGCCGTCTTCCCAGCCGACAAGTTCGCGGAGCTCGTGCGCTGCTTTGCCGGCAAGACCGGCTGCGAACAACAGCAGCAACACCGCAGTGACGGTGAAAAACGACCGCAAGTTGAGGCGGTTGCCGCTGCGGTACACGGCAACACCGATGAGTGCAGAAACCGCGAGACCGAGAAGTCCGCCGATGACCACATGGCTTCCCGATGCCGACTCCGTCTCGGCGGAAAGCAAGAACAGCACAGTCTCGAGTCCTTCACGTGCAACGGCCGCAAATGCGATAAGTGACAACGCCCACGCAGTCGAGCGATCCACTTTTTCGCGGAGCTCCTTGCCGAGAGTACGCGCGTGCGAACGCATCCAAAAGAGCATCTGGGTGAGCACTGCCATCGCGAAGAGGGCGATACATCCCTCGACGGCCTGCTCGGCGCTTCCTTCCAATCCGTCGAGTGCGACGAAAATTGCGGCGCCTGCGACAACGCACAATGCCGCCGCGGCGACAGAACCGATCCAGACGTATCGGGCGTCGAGCCATCGGTCGGTCTTCTTCACGTACGACAGCAAGATGGCCAGTACCAGCGACGCTTCGAGACCTTCACGAAGCGTGATGAGAAACCCGGAACCCATGCGGTCAGGCTACGAACACGCGGCGCACCGCGGCGCACCCATCATCTTGATTCAGCCGTTGGCCTTTGCTTGCAGCAGTGCGGTGACTGCCTTGCCGTCGGCTTTACCTTTCGACGACTTCATGACGGCTCCGACGAGTGCGCCAATCGCCTTCTGTTCACCGGCTTTGTACTTGGCCCAGGCATCAGGATCGGCGGCGATTGCGTCATCGACCAGAGCTTCGAGTGCATTTGTGTCCATCGACTCGAAGCCTTTCGCTTTGGCCATGGCGATCACATCGCCGCCACCGTTGGCAACAAGGTCGGCAAGCAAGGTCTTTGCCTGCGTTGAGGTGATCTTTGCGTTCTTTTCCATCAGTGTGAGTGCGGCGATGTCTCCAGCAGGAACGCGCGGCGTAGCCGGCTCGTCAGCAAATGCTTGTTGCACATAGACGAGGGCGCGTGAAGCATCTCCGCCGACTTTTGCCACCTCGCCGACGTACGAGTCTTGGCCTCGTTCGACGACAACTGCGATCGCCTCGCTCTCTTTGGCCTGCCCGGTGAGTTTCGCCAGTGCTTCGCGTCGCTGCTGAACTGGAGCGCGCGTCGTGAACGGTCGTTCCTGCGAGAAGGTTTCATGAGCGCGGCGAACCCGTCGTCGGTCGCGGCCACCGCCGA
>RFOJ01000202.1 GCA_009926705.1 Acidimicrobiia bacterium | reverse complement strand
TTACGAGGCTTTTCGAGATATCTACGACCTGCGGTTTAGGAAGCCGTCGGTCTACTTCCCCAGTGGCACGCCATAGGTATCACAGAGCAACGCCAGCTCGTCGAAGTGCATGTCGAGCAACTCCCACAAATCGGGCACGAGATCGCGGCAGGCGATGAGCCCGAAAGCAAGCCGATCGAGGTAACTGTGCACGGTGATGTTGAGACCCATGCCGTCGGTGACAATCGAGATGGGGATGTAGTTCTCCATCTGTGCACCACCTAGCCACAACGGCGTGCGTGGCCCTGGCACGTTGGAGATGACCACGTTGGTGGGCAGCAGGTTCGCGCGATCTGCCCAGCGCAGTCTCGACGCCAAGCGAGTCGCGGCAGTCGCAAGTATCGGTGACGTCGCTTGTGCGCCTTCGGCAATCGTGTCAGCAGGAATCAGCTCGAACTGCCGCTTGGCTGACTCCATCGCGTCATGGCACCGACGCACACGCTCGCGCGGGTCGTCGCAGTCGGTCGGCAAGTCAGCGATGATGCCCGTGACCATGTTCGTCCACGGGACTTCTTCGGCACCAGTGCGAAACGACACCGGCACCATCGCGCGCAGCGGTCGTGATGGCAGTGCATTGTGTCGCAAGAGATACGTGCGCAGAGCACCCGTGCACACCGCCATCACGATGTCGTTCACAGTGCCGCAAGAGGCGGTCTTCAGCGCCCGAACCGTCTCGAGCGACGCCGAACGCATAGCAAACCTCCGATGTGCCGAGATGGTCTTATTCCACGGTGTAGGCGGTGCAGGATTAAGCGGAAGTCGCACTCGTTGCTCGGCAGTCGGGTTTTCGGGGTCGGTGCGTCGAGTGATGCCACGGAGCGTGCGACGCACTTGGCGCGTGATCTGGCTCGCTGGAGCAATGCCGAGTGAATCAACGATGCCTTGAGCGACACGCAACTGCAGCCGCAACGCACGCACGGGGTTCGTGACGAGTTTCGTCACACCGCGTTGCAAGAGCTCCGCGGGTGGCGGCGGCACCTCCGGGGTAATCGACACCGGAGTGAGGTCGGGTTTTGCATCAGGCAACGCGTCGGTCAGCATGTTGAGCAACACCACTCCCGCTCCACCATCGATCGCCGAATGGTGAAACTTCGTCATCAGCGCCCATCGGCCGTCGGCGAGTCCCTCGATGACGTACACCTCCCACAGCGGCCTTGACCGGTCGAGCGCTCGACCGAAGATGCGCGCTACTTGGTCGGCCAGCTGCTGTTCGTCGCCCGGCGGGGCAAGACCGAGGTGGCGCACGTGAAATTTGAGGTCGAAATCGTTGTCGACCACCCAGTACGGATGGTCGATGCCGAATGGCACGTCGAGCAGTTTCTGATGCAGTGGCTCGACTCGACCAGACAGAGCGTGAAAACGTTCGAACACGACGGCATACGGATCGAAGTCGGGCGACGGACGCTCGTAAATCGCGAGCCCTGAGACGTGACCAAACGTGGTCGACGTTTCCATGTGCAAGAACGTCGCGTCGAGACCCGACAGCTGACGCACGTTGTTACGAGTTGACGATGGCCTGAACGAGCCCTGCGACGAGTGCTGCCCTCTCAGGCATGAGATCGAGCCGCACGTGCTCGGTTTCTGCGTGGGCACCGCCGCCTACC
>RFOJ01000201.1 GCA_009926705.1 Acidimicrobiia bacterium | reverse complement strand
CGGCGGTGTGCTTTCTGTTGCACGGGATGTCAGGTTTCCCCGACCTGGCTCGCGCCAGCACTCTGTCCTGTGAAGTCCCGACTTTCCTCAACCGCGCGCTGAGCGCGCAACTGCGGTCACCCGACCGACTCGCCGTCAGATTCAAGGCTAGGGGTGCTCGTGCGACACGCGGACACCAAGAGAGGTTCAGCCGTTGCACCTAGCCTGCGGTGCATGGCGCAGACGGTTCTGGTCACCGGCGCCACGGGATACGTCGGTGGACGTCTCGCGCCTCTTCTGGTCGACGAGGGCTTCAACGTTCGCGTGCTGGTGCGAACTGCTGCAAAAGTTGCTAAAACTCAGTGGGCGAGTCGCGCCCAGGTAATTGAAGGCGATGCGCTCGACCCGAAAGCCCTCGATAGTGCCTTGTCGGGCGTCGACACCGCGTTCTATCTGCTGCACTCCATCAGCACAGGTGCCAAGTTCGACGACCTCGAAGCATCGATGGCGCGTACGTTCGCCGAAGCTGCCGCGCGAAACGGCGTGCAACGAATCGTCTACCTCGGCGGCATCGCTAACGACGAGAACCTCAGCAAGCACCTCGAGTCGCGAAGGTCGGTGGGCAAGGTCTTGGCGAGCACGGGGGTGTCGGTCATCGAGCTGCGAGCCGGAATCATCATCGGTTCAGGCTCGGCATCGTTCGAGATGCTGCGCTATCTCACCGAGCATCTCCCAGCGATGATCACGCCTCGCTGGGTGGACAACCCCACGCAGCCAGTTGCCATCGTCAACATGCTGCATTTTCTGGTGGCCGCGGCGCGCGCACCACGCGAAGTGCAGGGTGTGTTCGACGTCGGCGGCCCAGAGACACTCTCGTATCGAGAGATGATGAAGCGTTTCGCAAAAGCGGCCGGACTGCGACGCCGAGTCATCGTGAAAGTTCCGTTACTTACACCGCGCATTTCCAGCATGTGGGTGGGGCTCGTCACACCGGTACCTGCGTCGATTGCGAGACCACTCATCGACTCGCTGATCAACAAGGTGGTGGTGGACAAGTCAAAGTCGGTGTTGAACGTGTTGCCGCCCCCGCCCGAAGGGTTGCTCACCTTCGATCAAGCGCTGAAGCGTGCGCTCGAGCGCACCAACGCACCAACGCGCTGGACGGATGCCTCGCGACCGTGGGTCGCGTGGGACGTCGCCGTCACCGACCCGGCGTGGACTGGTGGCTCGCTCTTCGTCGACGAGCGCGAGCGCATCACGAAGGCGTCACGCGAGCAAGTGTGGAAGACGCTCTCGTCACTCGGTGGCACCACCGGTTGGTATGGCTTCGAATGGTTGTGGCGAATTCGCGGACGCATTGACTCGGTTTTCGGTGGTGTTGGTATGCGCGCTGGACGCACCGACCCAAACGTGCTTCGGGTGGGCGACCCCGTCGACTTCTGGCGCATCGCCGACGTGGTCGACGGTGAGACGGTGCTCTTGCGAGCCGAGATGCGAGTGCCCGGGCAGGCCTGGCTGGAGTTTCGCGTAAAGCCAGTCGAGGGCGGCACGCACGTGGTGCAACGGGCCATCTTCCGCCCGCGCGGCTTGGCAGGGCGGCTGTATTGGTGGGTGCTCATCCCGTTTCACGCGATCATCTTCCCGGGCATGCTGCGCAACGCGCTGAAGCACGCCGAGCAGGGCTGAAC
>RFOJ01000021.1 GCA_009926705.1 Acidimicrobiia bacterium | reverse complement strand
GCCACCCAGCGAGCGGCGTACGCAGCAGAGCGGTCGACCTTCGAGGGGTCTTTGCCGCTGAACGCTCCACCGCCGTGGCGACCCATGCCGCCGTACGTGTCGACGATGATCTTGCGACCGGTCAGACCGGTGTCGGCGTGAGGTCCACCCTTCACGAACTCGCCTGTCGGGTTCACGTACACCGCGTAGTCGTCTTTGGCGAACTTCGCCGGGATCGTCGGACGAATCACTTGCTCGATGAGGTCGGGCCGAATGACGGTGTCGCGCGCGATGCCATCAGCATGCTGCGTGCTGATGAGCACGGTACGCAGACGCACCGGGACGCCGTCTTCGTAGTCGAACGTGACCTGGGTCTTGCCGTCGGGGCGAAGGTATGGCACGGCCCCGGACTTACGCACCTCGGTGAGTTGCTCAGCGAGACGATGCGCGAGGTAAATCGGCAACGGCATCAGTTCGGGCGTCTCGTCGCACGCATAACCGAACATCATGCCTTGGTCGCCGGCACCCTGAGAATTGAGTTTGTCCTCGCCGCTCTTGCCACCGCGCAGCTCTTCGCTCTTGTCGACACCCATCGCGATATCGCTCGACTGTTCGTCGATGCTGATGATTACGCCGCAGGTGTTGCCGTCGAAGCCATATGCAGCGTTGTCGTAGCCGATTTCTTTGATGGTGTTGCGGGCCAGCTTGGGAATGTCGACGTACGCCGATGTGGTGATCTCGCCTGCCACCACGCACAAGCCGGTGGTGAGCAGGGTCTCACAAGCGACACGACCGTGCGGGTCTTCAGCGAGGATGGCGTCGAGTACTGAGTCGCTGATCTGGTCAGCCATCTTGTCGGGGTGACCCTCGGTAACGCTCTCCGAGGTGAAGGTGTACTTGCGCGTCATGAGAGCGACTTACGCCTGCTCTTCTTGCGTCTCTTCCGAGGCCGCAAGTGCGTTGGCTTCATCTTCGAGGCGCTGACGCTCGGCAATCTCGGCGCGAACCTCTTCGAGCGTCTTTGCCACGAACCGCACCTTGTCGGCCGCGATCTCTTCGAACGCCACGGAGAGGTGCTTGGTGCTGACCGTCTGCACCGTCGGGCCGACGACTTCGCTCATGCGCAGGTTGCCGGAGTACTCGGTGATCTCGCGGGCACGCTTGGCCGCCAACGTCACGAGGCTGAACTTCGACTTGGTGCGCTCCATCAGCTTCTCGATCTGTGGGGACATCATGGTGCTTTCGGGGTTCGTAGTCACGACACTCCTTCTTGTGAGGGCCTGAACAAGCGGTTCAGAACCCCTACATACTAGCGGTTTCGGCGGGCGTCGCTGATGACACCGAGCATGTCGGCGATGGTCTTTTCCAGTTTCTGGTTCACGATGACGTGGTCAGCGAGCGCCATTCCGACGGGTTCTTCTTCTTCGGCCTTGCGTAGGCGTTGGTCGACCTTTCGTTCGTCGTCGCCGCGGGCGTTGAGACGGGCTCGCTGCTCTTCGCGCGATGGTGGCAACACGAAGATGAGCACCGCATTCGGGTGCTGCTTCTTCACCTGGCTGGCTCCGTCGACCTCGATCTCGAGCACGATGTCTTTGCCTGCAGGCGGGTTGGGCTGCGGAGTGCCGTAGTAGTTGCCGAGAAAGTTCGTCCACTCGAGGAAACCACCTGCGTCAATGTGCGCCTCGAACTGCGCGCGGGTAACGAAGTGGTACGCGTCAGGCGCTTCACCTGGTCGCTGCTCGCGGGTGGTCCATGACCGACTCAGCCACAATTCAGGGTCGCGCTTCATGAGTTCAGCAACGAGCGTGCTCTTGCCGACACCTCCCGGCCCAGACACCACGAACACGAGTCCGCTCATGCGATGCACCTCGCCGAACGGCCGGGCGTGCTCACCGGAGCACCTTCACCAACGAGTCGCGATCTGACGCGGACACCTCGCTTACGCGAGTGCGTTCACCGAGCCCGAGTTCTTCGAGCACTCGGCGTGCCCGCACCTTGCCGATACCAGGCACCGATTCTGCAATTTTCACGAGATACACGAAACCGCAGACCGCATCCACAGAAGAACGTTCGAAGACCTGCGCGAGAGTCACTGAACCGGCAGCGACACCCGAGATAACCGACTCAAGATCATTTCGCAGTTTCGTGGCACGAGCAAGCACCTCGTCTGTTTGTCGCGCCGTCGTCGCCGACACTGCCATAGAAAAAGGTTAGTGGGCTGCCCCGATGATCTCGCCCCACGAGGCGACTCCATGGCGACGCATCCATCGCTGCAGACCGTGCTGAATCTTTGCAGTCGCCCGCGGGTCGGCAAATGTCGCTGTGCCAACTTGCACAGCATTCGCGCCGGCGAGCATGAGTTCGACGGCATGTTCAGCACGGGCGACTCCCCCGACACCAATGATCGGAATCTGCGGATGCGCCGCCCGCACGTCGAACACGCTTCGTACCGCGACCGCATGAATCGCTGAACCGCTCAACCCGCCGCCGCCATTACCGAGCACTGGGCGTCGTGTCTCGGTGTCGATCTGCATGCCGAGCACCGTGTTGACAAGCACGAGCGCGTCGGCACCGGCACTTGCGACAACGCCGGCGATGTCGATGAGTCGGTCGGTGTTGGGGCTCAGTTTCGCCCAGATCGGTAACGCGTTCGCGGGTGAGTGTGTGGGTACCGATTGATTCGTGACCGCCGACTCGCTCGTGGACACCGAGCCGGCGAGCGCTGCTCGCACCGCTGCGACAACTCGCGCTGACTGCGCTGCATCGTGGGCGAACATCGTGCGCGCATGGTCGAGGTTCGGGCACGACAGATTGACTTCGACGGCCGTCAACTGATCCGCCACGGTGGCAAGCGATCGCACCGCCGATTCGTAGTCGCTTTCTCGAAAACCCCAGATGCTCGCCACCACCCGCGCACCACGAGCCCGTAGCTGCGGCAGTTCGTCGCGAATCCATTTTTCGACGCCGTTACCTTGCAAGCCGACCGCGTTGATCATGCCGCCGTCGACCGCGTGCAACCTGGGCGCGGGGTTCCCCTTCCATTCGAACGACGCCATCGACTTCACGACCACCGCTCCGATTGACGACAGGTCGACGTACGCAGCGAGTTCGTCGGAGTGTCCGGCGGTTCCCGATGCAGTGAGCACGGGGCTCGGCAGCGTGACGTTGCCGACACGTACCGCCATGTCGCTCGTCTTTGATCCCGCTCGGGTGCCACTCACCGTGCGATCACGAGACCTTTCCGTGGTACTCCTGCAGCGATCGGATACCGAGCGGCGACTCGCGACGCTCGCGCATGCCTTGCACCGCCGCACGCGCCGCCCGGACGGTGGTAACTAGTGCGACTCCCTTCACGTTTGCCGCCTTGCGAATGGCTTCGCCGTCGCTGTGCGTGCCGGATGCCTGCGGCGTGTTGATGACGAAGGCGATCTCGCCCTGCTCGATGAGGTGCACCGCGTCGCGAGATGCGCCACCAGCTTTGCGATCGGGTGTCTCCGCTCGTCGCTCCGACACCTTAACCACCACGCTCTCGACGTTGACGCCGCCGTCGCCAAGCACCTTGGCGGTACCAGCCGTGGCGACGATGCTGCACCCGACGTCGAGCAACGCCCGGCCGAGTTCGACGGCGAACACCTTGTCGCGATCGTTGAGCGAGAGAAACACTCGTCCGCTCGCGGGCAGTTCGGTTCCAGCAGCTGACTCGGCCTTGATGAATGCACGACCGAAGGTCGCGTCGATGCCCATCACCTCGCCGGTCGAACGCATCTCGGGGCCGAGTGCCGTATCGACTTCAGGGAATCGATTGAACGGCAACACCGCTTCTTTCACGCTCACATGTCCGGTGGCTGGAGGCCGCACCATTCCTTCGCCACGCAATTCGGCGAGCGTCGCACCAAGCATGACCCGGCTGGCGATCATCGCGAGCGGCACCCCCGTCGCCTTGGCAACGAACGGCACCGTGCGGCTTGCGCGCGGGTTGGCCTCAATCACGTACACCTTGCCGTCCGCGACGGCGAACTGCACGTTGATAAGGCCCCGCACGTCGAGGGCCTCGGCAATCTTGCGGACATCGGCTTCAATCACAGACACGATCTCGGGCGTCAAGTTTTGCGGCGGCAGCGCGCACGCCGAGTCACCGGAGTGAATACCCGCTTCTTCGACGTGCTCCATCACCCCGCCGATCAACACCTCACCGGCTGCGTCACGGATTGCGTCGACGTCGACCTCGGTGGCATCCTGCAAGAAGCGGTCAATGAGCACGGGCCGGCTAGCCGACAATCCGCCCTCGCGACCGAGCGTGCCAAAGCGTTCCATTTCCGCCATCGCTTCCGCGAGTTCCGCGTCGTCGTGCACGATGCGCATCGCACGTCCGCCGAGCACGTAGCTCGGGCGCACGAGCACCGGGTAACCGGTCTTCGCAGTCACTGCGCGCGCGCCGGCCAGATCGGTGGCGGTCGCCCCTGGCGGTTGGGCGATGCCAAGACGGTTGCACAACGCACTCCACTGCTCACGATCTTCAGCAACATCAATCGACGCAGGTGAGGTACCCGCCACGAGGTCGCCCGGAATCGTGCTCGCCAGCTTGAGCGGAGTCTGTCCACCGAGCGACACGATGACCCGGGGTTTCTTGCCGGCTGCCTTTGTTTCGGCGGCAATCACATTGAGCACGTCTTCGGTGGTGAGCGGCTCAAAGTACAGGCGGTCTGACGTGTCGTAGTCGGTTGACACCGTCTCGGGATTGCAGTTGAGCATGACCGTCTCGTATCCGGCAGCTCGCAATGCGAAACTCGCGTGCACACAGCAGTAGTCGAACTCGATGCCCTGACCGATGCGGTTCGGCCCGCTTCCAAGGATGATGACGCGCTCTTTGGTCGATGCGCGTACCTCGGATTCGTCTTCGTAGGTCGAGTAAAAGTAGGGCGTCTCGGCGGCGAACTCTGCACTGCACGTATCGACTGACTTGTAGGTCGGTATCACGCCTGCCGCTTCGCGGGCTGCTCGCACCTGCGACTCTTCGGCACCCCAGAGCCACGCCAACTGAGCGTCGCTGAACCCGAGGCGTTTGGCCCGACGCCACGCACGCTTGTCGAGCGACGACGGTGAACCGCCGGCGAGTGCTTCGCGCTCTTCGTAGATCGCCTTCATCTGGTCAAGGAACCACACGTCAATGCCGGAAGCTTTGTGGATGGCCTCGAGCTCGATACCGCGACGGATGCACTCCCCGACTTGGAAGATTCGATCCGGGGTCGGAGTCTCGGTCGCTGCAAGCACTTGCTTGTCGTTGAGTGCAGCGAAGTTGGCTTCGGCTGCGTCGCAGTTGAGCCCCGCTCGACCGATCTCGAGCGAACGCAGTGCCTTCTGCAGACTCTCGGGGAACGTGCGCCCGATGGCCATCGCCTCACCCACGCTGCGCATCTGCGTGCCGAGCACGTTGCTGGCGCCATCGAACTTTTCGAACGCCCAGCGCGGCACTTTGGTGACCACGTAGTCGATGGTCGGCTCGAAACTGGCGGGTGTCATCTTGGTGATGTCGTTGGCGATCTCGTCCAGCGTGTAACCGACGGCGAGCTTGGCGGCAATCTTGGCGATCGGAAACCCAGTCGCTTTCGATGCGAGCGCCGATGAACGCGAGACGCGAGGGTTCATTTCAATGACCACTTGTTCGCCGGTCTTCGGGTTCACTGCGAACTGCACGTTCGAACCGCCCGTCTCCACGCCGACGCGGCGTATGCACGCAAAGGCCGCGTTGCGCATCTCTTGGTATTCGACGTCGGAGAGGGTCATCGCGGGTGCCACGGTGATGGAGTCGCCCGTGTGCACACCCATTGCGTCGACGTTCTCAATCGAGCAGATGATGACGCAGTTGTCTGCGCGGTCGCGCATGACCTCGAGCTCGTACTCCTTCCAGCCCTTGATTGAGGTTTCGATGAGCACCTCGTTGATCGGGCTCGCCGCGAGACCTGCTTTGACGATGTGCTCGAATTCCTGCATGTCGCTGGCGATGCCAGTGCCGCGCCCGCCAAGGATGTACGCCGGGCGGATAATCGCCGGCAACTTCACCTTGCGCAGCACGGCCTCTGCTTCTTCGTACGAATGCGCGATGCCACTCTTGGGCACTTTGAGCCCGATCTCGATCATCGCTTCCTTGAACTTCTCGCGGTCTTCTGCGGTCGCAATGGCTTCGGCATTCGCGCCGATAAGTTCTGGAGTTCCTGGCACGCCGACGAGACCTCGCTCGTGCAGAGCCATCGCCAGATTGAGCGCCGTCTGACCGCCGAGCGTCGGCAAAACGGCATCGGGTCGTTCGCGCTCGATGATTGCCGCGAGCACGTCGGGTGTGAGCGGCTCGATGTACGTGCGGTCTGCGAAGTCGGGGTCGGTCATGATCGTCGCAGGGTTCGAATTGGCGAGGATCACGCGGTAACCCTCGGCGCGCAACACGCGACACGCTTGTGTGCCGGAATAGTCGAACTCGCAGGCCTGACCGATGACGATCGGGCCCGAGCCAATCACGAGGATGCTGCGCAGGTCGTTGCGGCGCGGCATCGCTAGTTCGCTCCGTTCGTCGAGGCGCGGCCGCTCATTACGCACCACCACGCATGAGATCAGCAAAGCGCGCAAACAGATAGCGCGAGTCGTGCGGGCCAGGCCCGGCTTCGGGGTGGTACTGCACGCTGAATGCCCGCTTTCCGCGCACCGCCATGCCCTCGTTGGTGTTGTCGTTGAGGTTCACGTGCGTGACGTCGACTTTTCCGTCGAGCGACTTCGGATCGACGCAGAAATTGTGGTTCTGGCTCGTGATCTCCACCTTGCCTGTCGCGAGGTCTCGTACAGGGTGGTTGGCGCCGTGGTGCCCGAACGGCAACTTGAACGTCGCGCCTCCGAGCGCCAGACCGAGCAACTGGTGACCGAGACAGATGCCAAAGAGCGGCACGTCGGCGGCCAACAACTCACCGATGATCTGCGGAGCCTGCGCCACCATCTCGGGGTCGCCAGGACCGTTCGAGAGAAACACGCCGTCTGGCTTGCGTGCGAGCACCTCGGCGGCTGGGGTTCGGGCCGGCACGACGTGCACATCGGCGATCTCTGACAAACATCGCAAGATGGTCGCCTTGATGCCAAAGTCATAGGCGACAACTTGGAACGGCTTCGCACCTTTGCCTGCAGTGTTCTTCACGTCGTACGGCGCGACCGTCGTGACCTGGGCGACGAGGTTCTTGCCCGCAGTACCTTTCTCTTTCGCCAGCGCCGCTCGCAGTGTGGCCTCGTCGGCGGTGCCGAATACACCGATCATCGCCCCGGAGTCGCGCAGCACTCGCGTGAGGCGCCGAGTGTCGATGCCGGCGATTCCCGCCAAGTTGCGCTCGCGCAAGAACACTTCGAGCGGTTCGTCGCTGCGCCAGTTGCTTCGGCGCCGTGCCATCTCGCGAATAATCACGCCTCGTGCGTGCACCTTGCCCGCTTCGTTGTCGTGCCGCGAGATGCCGTAGTTGCCGATGTGTGGCGTGGTGAACGTGATGATCTGACCGGCGTAACTGGGGTCGGTGATCACCTCCTGGTATCCACTCAATCCGGTGTGAAAGACCACTTCGCCGGAAGCGACACTCAAGTCAGCGCCAATCGCTTCACCCTCAAACACGCTGCCGTCGGCGAGCAACAAGTGCGACGGCCGCACGCTCATAGCTGTTCGTCTCCTCTGCGACGCATCATCGCTGCGCATCGCCTTCGAACACGGTGAACTCACCGTCGAACACCGTGTGTCGCACCTTGCCGCGCAGCTTCATGCCAACGAACGGCGTGTTGCGGCTCTTGCTCGCCAGATGCTCAGGCTCCACCTGCCACGTCGCGTTCGGGTCGAACACCACGAGGTTGGCAGGAGCACCGGGCTGCACATCGCGGCCATGCCGGTCAGAGATGCCCGCAATGCGCGCAGGGTTGATCGACATCACGCGCACCAGATGAGTGAGGTCCACATTCAGCACGCTAAGCGCCACACCCAGAGCGGTCTCGAGGCCGAGCATGCCTGGCGGCGCCTGGTCGAGGGCGAGTTCTTTATCACGACGTGGATGCGGTGCATGGTCGGTGGCGAGCGCGTCGATGGTGCCGTCGCGCAGACCTTCACGCAGTGCCGCGATGTCGTTCGGCGAGCGCAGCGGCGGATTCACCTTGAACACCGTGTCGAATGTCGCGAGCTTGGTTTCGTCGAGCGACAGGTGGTGCGGTGTCACCTCAGCCGTGACGGGTAGACCATCGCGCTTCGCGGCGCGCACGAGCTCCACACTGCGTGCAGTGGAGAGATGCAAGAAGTGCACTCGCGCACCGGTGAGCCGCGCCAGCTCGATGTCGCGGAACACCATGAGCTCTTCGGCGATCGACGGCCATCCCGGCAAACCCAGCGACGTGCAGCACTGGCACTCGTTCATCACGGCACCCTTGGTGAGGCTCGACACTTCGCAGTGCTGCGCGAGTGTGACACCGAGCCCCTTGCCGTATTCCATTGCTCGACGCATCAGCAGCTCGTCTTGCACGCCGTTGCCGTCGTCGGTGAAGATGCGCACCCCCGCCGCCGCGAGCTCGGCCATTGGCGCGAGTGCCTCGCCCTTTCGACCGAGCGTGATGCAACCGCTCGGCACCACGTCGACCAGGCCGGCACGCTTGCCTTGTTCGCGAACGAAGTCGATCACCGCCACGCTGTCTTGGGCCGGGTCGGTATTGGGCATCGCCACGAGCGCGGTGTAGCCGCCTTTTGCCCCAGCGCGGCTTCCGGTCTCGATGGTCTCTGCTTCTTCTTTGCCCGGTTCGCGCAGGTGAGCATGAAGGTCAACGAACCCAGGTGCAACGACACAGCCCGACACATCCACGTTGCGCGAACCACTCAACGACGAACCAACCTCCACGACGAGACCGTCTTCGATGGCCACGTCAGCAGTGCGCTCGCCACGCGAGTCGACGACCGTGCCGCCCTTCAATACCGTCCGCTGGCTCGCGTTGCCGGTCGTCGCTTGCTTCGTCACGATGCCACCTGCGCCAAGTTGGCGGCCGATGACTCGCCTGCCAGCAGGTCAAACAGCACTGCCATGCGCACCGACACGCCGTTAGCAACTTGTCGATGGATGAGCGAGTTCGGCAACGACGACGGGTCGATGAGCATCTCGACTCCCCTGTTCATCGGGCCTGGATGCATGATCACGGCGTGCGGCGGCAGCTTCGCGACTCGCGCCGCATCGAGCCCATACGACTCCGCGTACTCGCGCAGGTTCGGCACGTGCCCCTGCGACATGCGTTCGCTCTGCAAGCGCAACATGTAGAGAATGTCGGTGCTCTCGAGCACGTCATCGAGCTTGTACGACACCTCGACCGGCCAGTGCGACACGTCGGGCGGCAAAAGCGTCGGTGGTGCGACGAGCACCACCTTGGCGCCAAGCATGTTGAACGCAGTCACGTTGCTGCGCGCCACGCGGCTGTGCTTGATGTCGCCGACAATCGTGATCGTGAGCCCGTCAAAACGTTCTTTGCCGAGTGCCTCTCGCACGGTGAAGCAATCGACCAAGGCCTGTGTCGGGTGCTGGTGCCAGCCGTCGCCGGCGTTCACCACCGACGCGTTCGTCCAGTTGCTGATCTGCCACGGAATGCCGGTCGACTTGTGCCGCACGACGAACGCATCGACTCCCATGTCGGTGATTGTCTCCACGGTGTCGCGCAGGCTCTCGCCCTTGTTCACGCTCGAGGTGGAGACGCTGAACGTCATCGTGTCCGCTGAGAGTCGCTTCGCGGCTGTCTCGAACGACAAACGAGTTCGCGTGGAGTCTTCGAAGAAGAGGCTGACCACCGTTCGCCCGCGCAACGCAGGCACCTTGGGTACGGGTCGGCGGTTCACTTCGACCATGTGGTTGGTGAGGTCGAGCAACCGCACGAGACCGTCGCGACCAAGTTCATCAATACTGCGCAGGTGCTTCATCGCGCAACCGTCGCCGTGATGACGACACCCTCGGCAGTGGCTTTGACATCGTCGTCGAGGCTCGTCGGCAGGTTCTTGCCCACGTAGTCAGGCCGGATCGGAAGCTCGCGATGACCGCGGTCGACCAGTACCGCGAGTTGCACGGCACGCGGTCGGCCATAGGTGTTGATGCCCTCCAGCGCGGCACGCACCGTGCGACCGGTGTAGAGCACGTCATCGACCAACACCACGGTGGTGTCGTCGACGGCGAAGTTGATGCTGCTGATGGCGCCAGGCACGACGGGTCGCAGCCCGATGTCGTCGCGGTGCATGCTCACGTCGATGTAACCGACGGGCACCTTTGACTGCGGCTCGATGTTGTTGATCGCTGCGCCGATGGCGTCGGCCAGCCAAGCCCCGCCACGTTGTAGGCCGACGATGGCCAGCCGCTCAGAGCCCTGCCCGCGTTCGAGAATTTCATGAGCGATGCGGGTGATCGCGCGTCTGACGTCGTCAGCCGACATCACATAGTTGCCCACTTCACACTCCTGCCGTTCGAGCCTCACGGGACTCGTTTTACGGTCGCCTCACCTTACACGCTCGTAGACCGTCCAGTAGTCATTGCCGAACACCACGTCGAAGTGGAACTGCTCGTTCTGCCAGTCGATGGCAGCCTCTCCTTCCAACTGGCGCGGCAAGATCACGTAGCGCACGTCAAGCGCAAAGGGCAGTCGATCGCCTTTGGCGAACACGTTTGGCCCGTAGAGCACCCGGCGGTACGGCACCGGGAACACGTACACCTGCTCGCGGCGTGCCATGTGGGC
>RFOJ01000003.1 GCA_009926705.1 Acidimicrobiia bacterium | reverse complement strand
CCGAGGTTGGTCGCGCCGCACACGAACGGCACCGTGAACTTCAGTTTGTCGATGTGATGTGCTTCATCAGCCGGAGTGAGCACTTCGCTTTCGTCGATGAAGTCGACGCCGAGCGCTTCGAGCACCTGTGCTTCGACGAAGTGGCCGATGCGGGCCTTTGCCATCACCGGGATGGAGACTGCCGCTTTGATGCCCTCGATCATCTCGGGGTCACTCATGCGGGCCACACCACCGTCGCGACGAATGTCGGCCGGCACGCGCTCGAGCGCCATCACGGCGACGGCGCCCGCGTCTTCGGCGATCTTGGCCTGCTCAGGGGTGACGACGTCCATGATGACGCCGCCCTTCAGCATCTCTGCCAGTCCGCGCTGCACGCGCATGGAGCCTGTGGTCTTGTCAGACTGTGCTTTTTCAGCTTTTGCCATGGTGTTCAAAGGCTACCGATTTGGCATCTTGCGCGAGCGACGCAGCAACTGCGACGGTAGTTGTGCTCGATGGCACGCCGACGCCCGCTGAGGGCGTGCGATCACAGGCGCTTGCCCAGGATCACGGGTACTTGAACGAATCCGGCGGAGTGCCCGGCAAGAATGCCAGACCCTTGCCGATTCGCGGCAGCTCCACCCAGGTGTTGCCCGGGGTGAGCTTGATGACATTGCCGGCGGTGTCTTTCAGCGTGAAGGTGTCGCTGGCTTCGAGTCGTTCCCAGGTGCCCTGGAACAACTTGCCGGCCGTGAACACCCACGCCTCGCCTGAACCCTTGGTCTTCGCGATGGGGCTGTACCCGCTCTTGCCGTACTGCACGAACAACACGACCACGTTGGCGGCGCTGATTCGAACCTCTTCGACGTCGACGTGCGGCTTGTCGTCTTGCGAACGCACGAAGCGGCTGAACTCGGTGCTCCACTCCCACAACACGCGCACGCCGTCCATCGACAGCTTGACGCCGCCGGTCTCACGCGCCGTCGACGGGATCGCTTCGGCTGCAGCTCGGTACTGGAACTGCGGTGGCGGTGGCGTGGCGCCCTCGGGGGCGAGCGTCCACAACTTGCTCGTCTCAGCGAGCAAGTTGTGCGGCGCTACTCTCGAGCTCTCCCGGCGGTAACCGCCTGCTTCGTTGGCCGCCGAATGACTCAAGTCGATCATCGTCGACTCGCGGATCAACTTCGTGACTTGCGCATTGCCTCCGCTCCACACGAACAGCGGCTTGTTGAGCGGCTCGAGCAGGTCGATGTCCTGCTGGCGACCGCTGCGAATTGGGCCCACCGGGTCGCTGCCATTGGTGTGGAAGACCGCCGCGAAACGCGTCAACATCTCCACGTTTTCTTCAAACACGATGTCGGCTTGGTTAAGACCCCACTGCGGGCGCGCCTTCGGGTGGTTGTCGATCTTGGCGACGAGAGCCGGACGCGTGATCTCTGCCTCGACCGGCAGACCCGTGAGCGGGGCGAGGATCGGCGGAAGCGTCGTGGTCGTGGTGGTCGGCTCGGGCTCGACGGTGGTGGTTGGCGCCACGGTGTCTTCGCTCGCGGATTCGCTCGATCCGCCGCCGCAGGCCGCGAGCACCATGAGGCCCGCAATTCCCGCAGCAATGAGGATTCGGCGCGATGTCGGGGACTTCTTCGACACTGGGTCTCCTTTGACTCAGATTTCTCGCAGAAGCGCGATGCGATCGGCGAGCGGGGGGTGGGTATTGAAGAGTTTATGGAAAAACCCGAGCCGACCTGTGTCATTCACCCCCGACAAAGGCTGCTCAATCCACATATGTGCCGTGGCCATGGATGCGGAATGTGTCACGGTGCTGTCGGCCTGCAGTTTCTCCAAGGCTGAGATGAGCCCCGGCGGGTAGCGGGTCAGCTGCACCGCGGAAACGTCGGCCAGGGTTTCTCGTCGACGGCTCACTGCCGCCTGCATCGCGCGTGCAAGGAGCGGTGCGACGATGAGGAGGATGATGCCGAAAAATGCAAACGGATTCCCTCGGTCGCTGCGGTCTCCTGAACGGTGCACTCGCCCGCCGTTCCACCACATCATGCGCAATGCCAAGTCGGTGAGCAATGCGACGGCGCCGACGAGCGTGACGGCGAGCGTCATGACAAGGATGTCGTAGTTCTTGATGTGCGACAATTCGTGCGCGACGACCCCTTCCAATTCGACGCGGTTCATCTTCTCAAGCAGTCCCGTCGTCACGGCGACAGCAGCGTTCTTCGGGTTTCGTCCCGTCGCGAACGCGTTGGGTGCCGGATCGTTAATCACGTAAATGCGGGGCTTGGGCAAACCGCCGGCGATGCAAAGACCTTCCACCAAGTTGTGCAGCCGCTTGTAGACGATCGGGTCGGCCGGCACGGCACGGCTCATGCGAAGCGCAATTGCATCCGACTTCCAGTACGAGACAAATGCAGTGACACCGGAGAAGATCAGGGCGATGATGGTGCCGAGCGTGCCGTTGCCGTAGAGCGCACCGACCGCCATGCCGACGAGGACGAGAACGGCGATGAAGCCCGCAATGAGCGCGTAGGAGCGGCGCTTGTTGGCCGCGATGAGGTCGTTCAGAACTTCACCGACGGCGGATTTGCTGCGGCCGCCTCGGCCTCGAAGAATTCACGGTCGGCGAAGTTAAACGACTTCGCGAAGATGACACCGGGGAACGACTGCGTCGTGTTGTTGTAGCGCTCGACGGCATCGTTGTAAAACTGGCGCGCGTAGGCGATGCGACTCTCGGTGTTCTGCAGCTCTTCTTGCAGCGCGAGAAAGTTCGTATTGGCCTTGAGGTCGGGGTACGCCTCTGAGAGCGCGAAGAGCTGTCGCAATGCACCAGTGAGGCCGGTGTCGGCCTGCCCCTGTGCGGCGGGCGTCGGGGCTGCGGCCATCGACTTGGCACGGGCATCGATCACCGCTTCGAGCGCACTCTTTTCGAACGCTGCGTAACCCTTGACCGTTTCGACGAGGTTAGGGATGAGGTCGAGTCGGCGCTTCAACTGCACGTCGATCTGCGCCCAGGCGTTGTCAACCTCGTTGCGGCGGCTGACGAGCCGGTTGTACGAGAAGACCACCCACACCGCGAGTAGCGCGATGACGATGAGCACGATCCAGACCGGATTCATAGCAAAAAATCTTACTCCTCGTCTACGCGATCTCTGCCGACACGTTCGCGCAGCTGCTGTGACCTGTCGCGCAACGCAGCCACCGTGTCATTGACTGTCTCGGTGACCGTGTCGACGACCGACTGAGAGAACTTCGCCAAGCGCGGACGCCGCAACAGTCGATCCTCGAAATAGCGCACCATCGCGCTCGGCTGCACGACGATGCGCTCCTCTGCTTCTGCTGTCAGTACGTCGCGATAGATCTCCAGGTAGCGCTCGGCAAGCTTGCGCATCGACATGTGCTCGGCACGCTCATCGCCGCCGACGACGAGTCGCGCTGCAAGCGTCGCGTCGCTCGTCACCTGTCGGATCGCGTGCGCGAGTGCAGCGGCGTCGCCTGCCGGCACCAAGACACCGTTCACGTCGTTGGTCACGACGTTTCGATAGCCGTCGATGTCGCTTGCGACCACTGGCGTGCGTGCCGCCATTGCTTCGAGCAACACCAACCCGAACGACTCTCCGCCCAACGACGGCGCGCTGAACACCGAGCATCGCGCCAGACGATCGAGTTTGTCGGGTTCGCTGATCTGACCGAGCCATTCGATTCGCGCGGCCACGCTCGCGTCTCGGCTGTAACGCTTGCGCAGTTCGTCGATGCGCGCACCGTCGGAGGCCACCCAGAGTCGAAAGTTGTCAGGCAGCAGCAGGAACGCGTCGAGCAGCACTTCGAGACCTTTGCGCGGCTCGTGACGCCCGCAGAAGAAAATCGTCGGCGACGACTCGCGCACCGCGCCAGGTTTTCGATAGGTCTCTATGTCGATGCCGTTGAAGAGAATCTCAAACGACCCTCCGATGTGGCGCCGAGCCATCTCCTTCGCAGACTCCGATACAGCGACGCGATGGTCGAGGTGCTTTCCGAGCCACTCGAGGCCCTTGCGCACGCGCCGGTACCACGCCACTTCTCCCGATGCGTGAAAGGTGCCCACCATCGGGGCGATGCGCAGCATGAGAGCAGCCACCGTCGGCCCCGGAGCCATCGGCTCGTGCAAGTGCAGAATGTCAAAGGCTTCGTCATTCAGGGCACGCAGCGTTCGCAACGCCGCCGATGGGTCTGGCGCGAGCGGCACCATCGAGCCGTTGGCAGCAGCGGGAAGGCTGTTGCCGAGCGGAGTGACGAACGGTTCGGGTGGCGGCCCGTCGCACGGGCCCAGCACGCGCACCTCGTGACCCATGCGACGCATCTCGCGTGCGAGCCCGAGCACCTGGTGCTGCACACCACCTGGAATCGTGAGGCTGTACGGGCTCACCATCGCCACGCGCAACATCGCATCGCGCCGACGCGCGGACGGGGGCGTCTCCACCCCCCTCACGGTACGGTAGGCGACACGACACCGAGACGGGACACCCATGCCAGATACGACACACCAGTTACCTGCAATTTCGCTCGTCGCATCAGCCACGCGTCGCGTCGGCGTGCTGCAACTTGCCGCTGAGGCAGAGCAGCGCGGCTTCACTCACGTTGCGTGCCCGAGTCTCGGTGCGGCAATGCCGTTGTGCACTTCGCTCGCACACAGTACGAAGACGTTGCAGTACTTCACGTCAATCCAACCCATCTATCTTTCGCACCCCGTCGAAGCCGGCAACACTGCTGCGCACATCCACGAAGTATCGGGCGGACGCTTCGCGTTTGGAATCGGCGTTTCGCACGGCCCGGTCACCCAGCGACTCGGCGTCACCACGGGAAAGCCACTTTCCGACGTTCGCAATTACGTGGCTGCCATGCGCGCCAATGAGAAGTTCAGCGGCACTCTCCCGCCGATCTACCTCGCCACGCTCCGCGACAAGATGCTCGACCTGGCGGTCGAGATCGCCGACGGTGCCCTGTGGGCAAATGCCTCACTACGCGGAATCCCCAAGCAAGTTGCGCGCATTCCTGCGGCCAAGCGGGGCTCGTTCTTCATGGCGAACATGATTCCGGTCGTCATCAGCGACGACATCGAGGCAGCCCGCGCCGTGAACCGCAAAACGCTTGTGATGTACGCGTCACTCCCCAACTACCGCAACTACTGGCGCGCCGTCGGCCATGCCACGCAAGTCGACGCGTTCGAGTCGGTGCTCGCCTCGGCACCGCGTGAGAAGCTCGCTGACGCTCTCACTGCGGTGATGCAAGACGATTGGTTGGATGATTGCACGATCTCTGGTCCGGCCGCCTACGTGCGCGAGCGCATCGATGCGTGGTGGTCGACAGGCGTGATGCCCGTCGCCGTGATGTCAGCAATTGACGGTGGCCAGGCAAAGGGCGTCGCCAATCTGTTCGCCGCCTACGCCTGAGCTGGGTACGCCGGGGTCGCTCATCGGCGCCAGGGATTGCTCGTCAGCAGCCGCGGTCGTCCCTCAGTAACCGGGGTCGCTCGGCCAATTCGGCGTGAACACGTGCCACTGTTCGGGTGCTCGCCTGATGAGTTGCTCGAGTTCGACGACGAGCAACTGCGAAAGTCGCTGCACGTCCTCACGCAAGCCTCCGGCGCGAGTGAACTGAATTGGCGGTCGCACCACCGTGTGATGACCATCAACTCGGCGGGTGAAGTACACCGCGCAGGGAATCAACGGTGCACCGGTGCGCAACGCAAAGAACGCTGGCCCTGCCGGCACGGTGGTGCGCTCGCCGAAGAACTCAACTTCAACGCCGTTGCGCTGGATGTCGCGGTCGCTCATGAGGCACACGATGTGCTGGTTGCGAAGTGCTTCCTGCACGGCGATGCCAGCGCGATCGTCAAGCGGGATTACCTCGACGCCGAGTGCGCGACGAACGTCGAGGAACGTCTCGAATGCCTCTTTCGACTCCAACTTCTCCACTACGGCGCTCACTTTCCACCCACGTTGCGCGAGCCAACGACCTGCCCAGTCCCATCCACCCACGTGCGGCAATGCAAGAATGACGCCCTTGCCGAGCTTTGCTGCCTCTTCGATGTGGCTGTAGCCCTCCACGCTGAAGCCAGCGTCGATTTCGGCGTCACTCAATGACGAGATGCGGAACGTCTCGAGGTAGTAGCGCAAATAGCTCTGGAAAGCGTCGTTGACCCTTCGCTGCATCTGCAACGTCGAGAGATGGGGTGACACGCGTCGCTGGTGTCGCTCGACGAGCTTGCGTTCGCGACGCATCGCAACCGCACCGAGACCGCCGAACGACAACGCTGCGACATGCGACACTGCCGCAGGCGTTACCGAACTAATCAGATTGGCGAATCGAAACGCGATGCCCGGACCGCGGTCGTCAGGCATCTCGACGACGCGAACCAAGGCGTGCGCGACGGTCGGCAAATGCTGCTCGACGAGAGGCCCGACGCGAGCGACGCGCGTCGAGTCGCTCAGCAGTCGATGGCGCCACGGCCGCCTGACGCCAGATCTTCACGAACCGCTGCACTGCGGTGATCGAGACGAGCACCAGCATTGCCCACATCACCCAGTAGAGACCTGAGTCGAACAGCAGACCCACGCAAAGAATCACGATGCGTTCGGCCCGCTCCATGAGCCCACCCTTTGCTTGGATTCCGAGCGACTCGGCTTTGGCCCGCTGGTAGGAAATCAGCGACGACACCGCCATGACAGCAAACGGCAGCACTGCAGCGGTGCCGCCGCGGGTGTCGCCGAGGTACCAGGCGACGCCACCAAGCATGAACGCATCAGTCACGCGGTCGACCGTCGAGTCAAAGAATGCACCGCGCTGACTGGACACATTCGACGCCTTCGCGAGCGCTCCGTCGAGCAAGTCAGGCAATGCGGCCGCGATGACGAGTAGCAGGCCAACGCGAAGATAACCGGCGCCGATTGCCACGGCAGCGGCGACAGAAAACAGCAGTCCGACGACCGTGAGATGGTCTGGGGTGATCTTGGTGCGGGTCAGTGTGACGCCGACAGGGCGTACGTACTTCTCCACATGCACGCGAAATTTGCCGTCAAACACGAGACGAGTTTACTTGTTGCGATCAGGATTGTCTTCGACGAGACATTCCACGATGCGCCCATCAATTGCATCAACGAGTACGAGACCGCGTTGGTGCGGCGGCTCCTGTGCGCTGTAGCAAAACACTCTCCACGTCGGACGACTGCGAAGTCCACGCCACACCTGTTGTGCTGATGCGTGACCGACGGCAAAGCCGACTGCTTGCGTCGCCCGCACGAGAGCATCACGCTCGTTGACAGTCATTCGCCACGACGCTGATAGCCCATAGAGCGCGAATGCGGCAAGCAAGATTGCTGCGTACAGGAAGCCATCGTTGACGAGCGCAGTATCGGCGTTGCGCGTGGCAAACCACGCAAAAGCGCACATCGCCGCGATCGCCAGATACAGCACCGCCGGAATGCGTCGACGACTGTTGTCGGGAAACTGGTATGGCCCGACGAATCCCGTGACGTCGAGGTCGGCGGGCAATTGGTCACGAATCTCGTCGGCACCGCCACCCGCTTTCTTTGCGGATGCGTCGGAGTCGTTACTCATCGTGCTCCAGCTTTCGGCCATGCGACTCGCAGGCGCGCAGCAGTCGAGCCGAGCGATTCCGACAACACCTTGGTGTTGGCGATTGCCACCGTGAAGTTGGTGTCGCCCACCCAGCGCGGCACGAGGTGCACGTGCAGGTGTTGTGAAACGCTGCCGCCAGCCGGCGCACCGAGATTGAGCCCCACGTTGAGGCCTGCCGGCGCGTACGCCTTCTTGATTGCCAGCGTCGTGTCGCGGACGGTGAGCCACAATTCGTCGCGCTCCGCGTCGCTCAGGTCTTCGAGGTTCGCCACCTGGCGATACGGCAGCACGAGCGAGTGACCATTCGCGTACGGGTAGGCGTTCAAGATGACGAAGCACTCTTTGCCGCGGTGCACGATGTGTGTCTCTTCGTCGGGCAACCCGCTCGCCAAGATGCGCGAAAAAATTGACTCTCCGCTCGACGGCGGATTGTTGCCCTCAGGACCGAACCCTGAGACGTACTCCGAGCGCCAGCCCGCCCACAGTCGCTCGAGCATGGAAGTTCCTAGCGTCCTGCGCCCTCGTGCACATCGGCACGCAGGCGTGCAACGAAGGCGTCAAACGGCGTATCGCGCTGCACCTCGCCGCCGCGCGGGTTGACGCCGACGGTCCCCGCCTTCACATCGTCGTCTCCGACGACGAGCACATACGGAATGCGCTCGAGCTTCGCCGCGCGAATGCGCTTGCCGAGCTGTTCGTCGGCGGCGACGCTGTCGACACGGAAACCGTCTTTTGCCAGACGATCGACGAGTGATGCAACGTGCGACTCGTGCGCACTCGTGACGGGCAACAACCGCACTTGCACCGGCGCGAGCCACGTGGGGAACGAGCCGCCGTAGTGCTCGAGCAAGACGCCGAAGAAACGTTCGACGGAGCCAAACAGTGCGCGGTGCAGCATGATCGGCCGATGGCGCTGGTTGTCGGCGCCGACGTATTCGAGCTGGAATCTTTCTGGCAGGTTGAAATCGCATTGGATGGTGCTGAGCTGCCACTTGCGGCCGATTGCGTCACGCACGTCAACGTCGATCTTGGGCCCGTAGAACGCCGCATCACCTTCGCCGATCGTGTACTGCACGCCGAGTTTCTCCAGCGCCGAGCGCAACGCGGCAGTGGCCTTGTCCCAGATTTCGTCGGAGCCGACCGACTTCTCCTTGTTACGAGTGCTGAGTTTGTAGGAGAAATCGTCGAAGCCGAAACGACGCAACACCGAGAGCACGAAGTCAAGCAACGAACTGATCTCTTCGGCCAGGTGCTCCTGGGTGCAGAAGATGTGGCTGTCGTCCTGCGTGAAGCCACGGATTCGCAAGAGGCCGTGCAAGGTGCCCGCACGTTCGTAGCGGTACACGGTGCCAAGTTCGAACAGTCGCAACGGCAGCTCGCGGTAACTGCGCTGACGGTCGCGGTAGATGAGGCAGTGCATCGGACAGTTCATCGGCTTCGGGTAATACGTACCGTTGTCCATCTCCATCGGCGGATACATGCCGTCTTTGTAGAAGTCGAGGTGGCCAGATGTCTCAAAGAGCTGCGCGTTCGCAAGATGTGGCGAGTACACGAACTGGTATCCACCGTTCTGGTGACGCTCGCGGCTGTAGTCCTCCATCAACTTGCGCACGATGGCGCCTTTCGGATGCCACACCGCGAGACCGCCACCGAGTTCGCTCGGGAACGACAGAAGATCCATCTCCACCGCGAGCTTGCGGTGGTCGCGCTTCTCGGCCTCTTCGAGTCGGATGAGGTGCTCTTGCAACGCCGCCTTCGACTCGAATGCCGTGCCGTAGATGCGCTGAAGCATCGGGCCCTTCTCATTTCCGCGCCAGTACGCACCGGCAACTTTCATCAACGCGAAGTGCCCGAGGCGTCCGGTGCTCGGAACATGCGGGCCGCGGCACAAGTCAACGAACGAATCAGTGTTGCGGTAGACGCTGACCGTGTCGCCTCCCCCAACTTCGCCGGCATCGCCGGCGTCTGCCGAACCTGAGGTAACTCGCTGGATGATCTCGCACTTGTACGGCTGCTCGGCGAACACTCGCAGCGCATCTGCCGGCGACAACTCCGAGCGAACGAACGGTTGGTCGGCGTCGACAATCTGCTTCATCCGTTCGCTGATGGCGGCAAGATCGTCATCGGTGAACGTACGTCCGCCGGGCAGTTCGAAGTCGTAGTAGAAACCGTCCTCAATTGCCGGCCCGATGGTGAACTTCGCGCCTGGGAAGAGTTGCACCACTGCCTGAGCCAGCACGTGGGCAGTGGAGTGCCTCAGCACGTGCCGACCGGCGTCGCTGTCCGCAGTGACGATGGCAACCTGGTCCCCAGCAGCGAGCGGCACCGACAGGTCGCGCTCTTCGCCGTTGACGACGGCCGCTACGGCAGCTTTGGCGAGCCGTGACCCGATCGATGCGGCAAGGTCAAGCGACGTCGAACCAGTGGCTACCTGCCTAGTGGATCCGTCAGGCAGCCGAACGTCGATCAGCGCTGCGCTTGACATGCAACGCACATTCTACGCGTGGTGCGTTTGCACCTCGACGAACTCTCGTGCGTGGGACTGGTCGCTGTTGGTCGTACAACAGCTCGCGGTTACGCGTGCGACTTCTCGGCTGCCGCAATCTGCGCTTGGGAGAAGCGCGGAATCTCTGCCGTCTCAGCGACGATCGTCTCGGTGCGCTTCTTCGTGGCGTAGGTGTTGCGGTATTCCTGGCCGGTCAGTTCACGAATCTCGAACATCAACTCGTCGGTGATTTCCCGCAACACCATCGGGTCGACGCCGCGCGACGTGTAGCGCGACACCTCGATGGGACGTCCGACGGAGATCTTCACGTGACCGCCGAGACGAGGCACGGGCGCATCGGGCGGCTGAATCTCGCGCGTGCCGACGATGCCGACCGGGAAAATCGGGCATCCGACCTTGATCGCCAGTCGCGCCGCCCCGGTGTGGCCCTTGTAGAGCATTCCGTCGCGACTCCGCGTGCCTTCTGGGAAGATGCCGAAGAGTTCGCCGCGACGAAGCACTCGCTCCGCTGCGTCGAGCGCGGCGTGGGATTTCTCACCGCCGCTTCGGTCGACGGGGATCATTCCGACCTTCGGGAAGAACCATCGCGTCTTCCAAGAATCCATGTACTCGCTCTTGCCGATGAACGAGATGTTGCGCGGCGACAAGATCATGAGCAGTGCTGAGTCGAGGAAACTGATGTGGTTCGGACACAGGAGTGCCGCACCTGTCTTGGGCAAGCGGTCAAAACCAGTGAGCTCAAACTTCCATGCGCGGCGCGCCAGCGGCGACACAACGCCGCGCAGACGGGCTTGAAACTGCGTCGCGCCGTTGAACACCCAGTCAGGAAACTGCTTGGACGAGGATGCGGGCTGCTTCGACTCGGTCACAGCTCCACTCCGAGCAACGCTGCGGCAGCGCGCACGTTTGCGCCCTTCGCTGCGGCATCATCGATCACCGCAACGGCTCCCGGCGCATCAAGGTCGTCGTCAAGACGCTCTCGTACCGCGAGCAACACGTCGTGACCCCCCTTCTCTGTGCGCGAACCTGCCGCCTTTGAGTCAACTGCGGCCTGCGCCCATTTGCCAAGCCGTTCTGTTGCTCGGTCGATGAGACCTTCGTCCCACTCCCACTCACTGCGGTAGTGGTTGACGAGGAGACCGAGCCGGATTGCCCGCGGGTCGTACCGCTCGCGCAGCTGATCCACGAAGACCAGATTGCCCCGACTCTTTGACATTTTGTATCCGTCCATCCAGACCATGGCAACGTGCATCCAATGGCGCACGAATGGTGCCCCGGTCGCCGCTTCCGACTGTGCCCTCTCGCACTCGTGATGCGGATAGATGAGGTCGGTGCCCCCACCGTGCAGGTCAATGGTCGTGCCCAGCTCACGCAGGGCGAGTGCGCTGCACTCGATGTGCCAACCCGGCCGTCCGGCACCCCAGATGGTGTCCCACGACGGTTCGTCGGACGACGACGGCTGCCACAGCACGAAGTCGAGCGGGTCGCGCTTGTTCGGGTCGTCGACATTGCCGCCACGTTCGCGAGCGAGCATGAGCATCTTGGTGCGGTCGTAGTGCGAGACCGAGCCGAATGCGTCAAACTTCGCGACGTCGAAGTACACCGATCCACCCGCCTCGTACGCGAACCCGCGGTCGAGCACCATGCCGATGAAACCTCGGATATCGGCAATCGCCGACGACGCTCGTGGCGTGGAATGCATTGGCACGAAGTTGAGGGCTCGCAAGTCGTCTTCAAGACGTTTCTCTTCGCGCGCTGCGAGGTCGAGGTAGTGCATGCCAAGCTCGCGTGCCTTCGCAAACAACGGGTCATCGACGTCGGTCACGTTGCGCACGCACTTGACCGTGCGACCCGAGTCGATGAGTCGCCGGATGAGCACGTCGTAGGTGAGGAAGGTGAAGGCGTGCCCGAGATGTGTGGCGTCGTACGGCGTGACACCGCAGACGTACATCTTCACTTCGTTTCCTGGAGAGAAGTCGACGACTTCTCGGCGGGCCGTGTCGTGAAGACGCAAGGCGGTACTCAGTTGATCCCGGTGAAGCGCGGGGCGACGCGCGTCTTGTAGCGCACGTTGAGTTGCAGCAACACGGCCGTGAGTGCTTCGATGGCAAGCGCGTTCGAGAGCAGGCCTGCGTTCAGCGGTCGGCAACCAGCGATGTGCGTCACCATGTCGCTGACGAATGCGGTCGCTTCGGGGTCGTCGGAGCAGATGAGAACATCGCTGTCGACTTCATGGTCGAGTGCACCGAGCTCGACTGCGGGCAGGTGCTGGAACGCCGCGACTACTCGCGAGTGCGGGATGGCTGCCTGTACATGCGCCGCGATGCTGCCACGCGGCGGGATAAGCGGCTGAAACTCCTTACCTACCCGCACCAGCGCGTTAGCCATCGTGATGACGATCTTTCCGCGCAATTGCTCGGCAAGTTCGGCCACGGTGACCGCTGCGGAGTCCCACGGTGTCGCCAACACGATGACGTCGCTAGCCGCCGCGAAAACGTTGTCTCCGCCAGTGACATCGAGTTTTCGGGCAGCCCACTTAGCGCGAAGCTCAGCCGCAACTTCTTCCCCGCGCTCGCGACTGCGTGAGCCGATGCGCGCGGGGTATCCAACCGACGCAAGTCGCGCGGCGAGTGCGCTGCCCGCTGGTCCGGTGCCGCCGAGGTAACCGACACTCGGGAGTGCGCCTGCCACGTCCACTACCGTAGCGACGTGGCGATTCTTGCGGGCAAGCGTCTCGTCATCACGGGCGTGCTCACTGATGCATCTCTCGCCTACGGCGTCGCGAAACTCGCGCAACAAGAAGGCGCCACCGTCATGCTGACGGGCGCCGGGCGCGGTCTCTCTATCACCCAGCGCACTGCCAAGAAGCTTTCACCCAGCCCAGCGGTCGCGGAGTTCGACGTGACCAACCCCGCTCACGTCGAGTCGGTGCGCGAAGCGGCGCGTCAGCATCTCGGCGGAGTCGATGGGGTGCTGCACTCAATCGGCTTCGCCCCAGCCGCGTGCCTGGGCGACGACCTCATGGCTGCAACGTGGGAAGACGTCTCGGTCGCCGTCCAAGTGTCCGCCTACTCGCTGAAGACGCTCGCTGACGCGTTCATGCCGCTCATGGAGAACGGCGGCAGCATCGTCGGGCTCGACTTCGACAACACGGTCGCCTGGCCCGCGTACAACTGGATGGGCGTCGCGAAGTCGGCACTGGAATCCACCAGTCGCTACCTCGCACGCGAACTCGGCTCTCGCAAGATTCGTTGCAATCTCGTCGCCGCCGGCCCGATTCGCACGATGGCCGCCAAGTCGATTCCTTCGTTCGCCCAATTTGAAGACATCTGGAGTGCACGTGCCCCACTTGGTTGGGATATTCACGATTCCTCCGCCGTCGCGCGCGCGTGTTGCGCTCTGCTGTCCGACTGGTTCCCTGCGACGACCGGCGAGATCGTGCACGTCGACGGTGGTTACCACGCGGTCGGCGCCTAGGCGCTGCAATGAATAGGCTCGCGCACGAGTCGTCGCCCTACCTGCGCCAGCATCGCGACAACCCCGTCGACTGGTGGCCGTGGTGCGACGAGGCTTTCGCCGAGGCGAAACGACGAAGCGTTCCTGTGTTGCTCTCGGTCGGCTATTCCGCGTGTCACTGGTGCCACGTGATGGCACATGAGTCGTTCGAGGATGCCGAGGTCGCCGAGGTGATGAACCGTCTGTTCGTGAACGTGAAGGTCGACCGCGAGGAGCGACCTGACGTCGACAGCATTTACATGGATGCCGTGCAGGCCATGACCGGTCGTGGCGGCTGGCCGATGACGGTGTTTCTCACACCTGATGCCCAACCATTCTTTGGCGGCACGTATTACCCGAAGGCGACGTTCCTACAACTCATGAACGCCGTCGATGACGCATGGCGTAACCGCCGTGCCGACATCGACAACAACGTCGAAGCACTCGTCGAGAACATCGGCCGCACGTCGCAGATCTCGACGAACCCGAGCCTGCCACCGATCGATGTGTTCGCAGCCGCCGTCAAGCAATATGACTCGACTTTTGACGAGCAATGGGGCGGATTCGGCAACGCTCCGAAGTTTCCATCGACGATGGCTCTTGAGGTGCTGCTGCGCTCGTACTTGAATGACGAGTCTGCGCGCAGCCGCCAGATCATCACCACATCGCTCGATGCAATGGCATCGGGGGGCATGTACGACCACCTCGGCGGCGGATTCGCCAGATACAGCGTTGACGAAAAGTGGCTGGTTCCGCACTTTGAGAAGATGCTCTACGACCAAGCGCTCCTCGTGAGGCCGTATCTACACGCGTCCCTCGCCCTGCGCGAACCACGGTGGCGGCAGGTCGTCGAAGAGACCATCGCGTATGTGCTGCGCGACATGCGCTCACCCGAAGGCGCGTTCTACAGCGCAGAAGACGCCGACTCGCTCGACGAAACAGGTCACTCGCACGAGGGGCACTTCTACGTATTCACCCCCGAACAGGTGCGTCGCATCGTGCCTGAGCACCTCGTCGAACTCGCGCTCGATTGGTACGAGATCACCGAGGGCGGAAACTTCGAAGGCAAATCGATCCCGTGTCGGCTCTCGCATCGCGGCAGCCTCTTGCGCAACGACGACGTCGAAACGATTCGTCAGTTGCTGCTCGCAGCACGCAATACGCGGCATCGACCCGGGCTCGACGACAAGGTCATCACCGAGTGGAACGCCCTCATGATTGCATCGATCGCCGAGGCGGCTGCTGCATTCAGCAACGACGAGTGGGCGCTCGCTGCCCAGCGGGCTGGCGACTTCGTCTCCACGACGATGCGCCGTGGAGACGGTCGGTGGCTGCGCACCTGGCACCACGATGCGACACCGAAGCACCTTGCGATGGCTGCCGATCTCGCCAACCTCGTTGATGCGTTCGCTCGTCTTTACGAATTGTCTGGTGTCGCGCGCTGGGTGACTCTGGCGCGCGAAGCCGCCGACCAGCTCATCGCGCACCACTGGGACGCCGCCGAGGGCGGGCTCTTCACCACACCCGACGACGGAGAGCGTCTCATCGTTCGCCAGAAGGATCTCATCGACAACGCGACGCCGTCAGCCAACTCTGTCGCCGCGGTCGCGCTGCAGCGACTGGCGGCACTCACCGGTGATACGCGCTACGCAGAGCATGCCGACGCAATCTTCAAGCTCTTGGCACGCATCGTGGTGAGCGCGCCAACTGCGTTCCCACACCTTTTGTGCGGGCTGCACTTGCGGCACGTCGGCGCGACCGAAGTTGCCGTCACTGGCAAGCGGGGCGATCTCGTCAGATTCCTTCAGTCGCAGTGGCTGCCGACGATGGTGTTGGCATGGGGCGAGCAATTCGACACACCGCTGTTTGTCGACCGCCAGCCGGGCCTCGCGTACGTGTGCCGGCAGTACGCCTGCCAAGCCCCAGCTTCTACCCGAGAAGAGCTCGTTGCCTCGCTGCGCACAGCTCTGTCGGGCGCCTGAGATCTCAGCGCCGCTCAAGCGTTCGCCGGCGCATCGCAGAAGCTTCGCCGACTCCCTACCGCCGCGTCACCAAGCGCCGAAATGCACGATTTCTTGCGCGGTGGCACGCCTTCGCGCAGCACTCGCGCCACGCGCGAACGCTTCGTCGTCACGCTCGCTCGGCTCAGGTGTTCGTTCGTAGCCGAGTGCGATAGCACCGATCAGTTGCAGGTGTGACGGCACGCCGAGCACACGACGTAGCTCGTTCTCACCGCGGAAGACTCCGAAGAAGAGCGCACCGAGCCCGGCGTCATGTGCGGCGAGCAGAAACGTCATCGTCGCAAACGAAGCATCGACCGTCCAGTACGGCACCGGCCACGCATCCGTCGATTCCCCGAGCGCCGTCCTCGACTTGTCGTTCTCCGAATAGCGCTCGAGATACGCATGCGGGTCGGCGAACGACAACAAGATCATCGGAGCCGCAAGGAGGTGGCGCCAACGAAACCCAGCGCGAGTCTCGGCCGACATCGTCGCCGACCAGAAGGTCTCGGTGGATGCACCCTCGAGCGCCACGATGCTCCAACCCTGCGTCTTGCCAGCCGAAGGCGATCGCGCTGCAAGATCGACGATGCGATGCAACACTTCGCGTTCGACGGGATCGGCGCGGAACGCGCGCACCATGCGGCGCGAGGTGACGAGTTCGTGAAAGTCGCTCACGGCGACGAGACGTCTAGCGCTTCTTGCCGAGTTTGGCGAGCGACTCCGCCATCGTCCAACCGTGGACGATGATGACGCCACCCTTGGCGATATTGACGCCCTTGAACATCGCGGCGATGTCGGCGGGGATCTTCGGCTTCTTCACCGGCTCGTAGTCAATGAAGCCGGACTGTGCATTGGTTTTCGCGATGAAGCTCGCAGCGTCGTATTGCGGTTCGATGGCATAGCGACGCGCGAGACGACGGCCCCACGCGCGCTCCTCGCCCACTGCGTTGTACTTCGGTCGCGGGATGATGCTCGTGAGTGGGGCGAACGCTTCCAGACCTTCCGGCTTGATGAATCTCGCACCGACGACCACGTCTTCGTCAGGGAAAGCCATCAATGCGCGATGGAACGCCTCGGTCATGAGGCCCTTCATCGCAGCTTCGCGCTTCGGTGTGCGCTTCACGCTGAGGAGGCCCATCACCACGCACGGCGTGCCGCCGAGTCGCTCAAGCGTGAGGAACATGAAGCCAACGAGGGTCTTGCCGTCGTAGGCGGTGGTGGCCAGCACCCAGGAGTCCTTGGCTTTCGACACTGCGCCGATACCGAACGCACCACCCATGGCGGCGAGTTCGTCGAGGTCAGCGTCAGTCAGTGCGCTCGCGTCGCGAGTAGCAACTTTCACGCCTTCAGTCTGCCAGCGAAATTTCGAATTCGCACCGGCCTATCGTGCGCGCCGACGAATTAACGAATCGAGACGCCGTTGCCGAACTTGGCGCGCAACATGCCGATGACTTTGCCAATGTCGACTGCGTACGAGGCACCGAGCGCAACCGTCTTTTCACCGATGGTGAGATACACCGGCGAGTCACCTGGGTGCTCTTCAAGCAACGAACGAATCTCATTAACTTCTTCGATCGACACGCCGCGGCGTGCGAAGTCGATGTACGACTCGATACCACTCTTGGGCACGTCGACGACGCTCACATCGCTGGCCATGAATACCGAGCGCGACTCGTCGCGGCGGTCGAGTCGTCCACGCACAACAACGATCTGGTCGTCGACGACGAGATGCCCTTGAGTTGCAAACAGTCGCGGGAACACCGTCACTTCGATCGAACCGGCGAGGTCTTCCAAGGTGAAGGTTGCCATCTGCTCGCCTTTGCGAGTGAATTTTCGGTCGACGCCGGTGATGACGCCGCCCAAGGTGAGGTTATCTTCGGTGCGGTCGGGAACGTCGACGATTTGGCAGGTGACTCGCCGGGAGAGCACCGTCTCGAGCCCGCGCAACGGGTGGTCAGAGACGTAGAAGCCGAGCATTTCTTTTTCGAGACGGAGCTGCTCGGCCTTGTCAAACGTGAGCGCAGGAATCTCGGCACGATCACTGAACCCCGAATCGGTCTCTTGCACGTCTCCAAAGAGGCTCATCACGCCTTGGTCGCGTTCGCGGCGGCGGATGAGTGCTTGGTCGACCAGTGACTCAAAGACCGCCAGCAGACCGCGTCGTGGATGTCCGAGCGAATCGAATGCACCGGCCTTGATGAGCGACTCGAGCGTGCGTTTGTTGAGCACGGGTTCGGGCACGCGGTCGATGAAGTCATAGAACGACGAGAATGCTCCCCCGCTCTGCCGGTGTTCGACAAGCATCGAAGCGACGCCTTCCCCCACGTTGCGAATGCCCGACAAGCCGAACGAGACTGCGCGCTCGCCAGCGACGGGTTCGAAGTCGACGCCAGATGCATTGACGTCGGGCGTTCGCACGGAAACTTGGTTCGCGGCTGCGTCGGCGAGATACAACGCTGCACGATCGTTGTTGCCTTTCACCGAGGTGAGCAGGCATGCGAAGTACTCCACCGGATGGTGCGCCTTCAGCCACGCAGTTTGGTACGTGATGAGGCCGTAGCCGTAGGCGTGGCTCTTCGTGAACGCGTAGTCAGCAAACTTTTCGATGATGCCGAACAACTCGCGGCCGAGCGGCTCGCCGTAGTCGTTGGTGACGCAACCACCGATGAACTTCGGGCGTTGCTCGGCCATCGCCTTGGGGTCTTTCTTCGCACATGCTTTGCGCAGCGAGTCGGCTTCGGCGAGGGTGTAGCCGGCGAACTTTTGCGCCACGCGCATGATGCTTTCTTGGTAGATCATGAGGCCGTACGTGTCACCGAGTACTTCGTTGGCATCGGTGTGGAAGTAGCGCACTGGTTTGCGGGAGTTCTTGATGTCGGCGTAATCGTTGTGCATGTTCTCCGCCATCGGGCCCGGGCGGTACAGGGCGATGACGGCGGCGACGTCTTCAAACCGCTTCGGCACCAGCGACCGCAGGAGCGCCCGCATCGGCGACGACTCCAGCTGGAAGACGCCGATGGTGTTGGCATTCGCGAGCAATTGGTAGGTCTTGGGGTCGTCGAGCGGAATCTTGTCGATGGCGAAGTCGGGCTGGGCTCGGCGCAGCAACTTTTCTGCGTCAGTGATGACGTCGAGGTTGCGCAACCCGAGGATGTCCATCTTCAGGAGTCCGAGCGACTCCACGCCGTGCATTTCGTATTGCGTGACGGTCGGTGCGTCTTCGGCTTTCTGGCCCGACTCCACCTTGCGCTGGATGGGCAGGTACTCAGTGAGCGGTTCTTTGGTGATGACGACTGCGGCGGCATGGATGCCCACCGAGCGCTTAAGCCCCTCAAGTCCGCGCGCGACGTCGACAACACGCTTCACGTCGGGATCGCGCTCATACTCGGTGCGCAACTCGGCGGCAGCGCGGTAGCCGTCGACGTGTTTTTCGTTCTGTTCGAAGCAGTACCGCAACGGGGTGTCGCGACCCATGACCACGGGTGGCATCAACTTGGCGACGCGGTCGCCGAGCGCGTAGGGCTGACCCAGCACACGCGCAGCGTCGCGCACTGCGTTGCGAGCCTTGATGGTGCCGAAGGTGATGATCTGTGCGACGCGATCGCGGCCATACTTCTCGGCTGCGTAGCGGATCATCTCGTCGCGGTAGCGGGAGTCGAAGTCCATGTCGATGTCGGGCATCGACACGCGATCAGGGTTGAGGAATCGCTCGAAGAGCAGGTCGTACTTCACGGGGTCGAGGTCGGTGATGCGAAGTGCGTACGCGACCGCACAACCTGCCGCAGAACCACGGCCCGGCCCGACACGAATGCCGTGCTCACGGGCATGGCGGATGAGATCCCACACGATGAGGAAGTACGACGCGAACCCCATGTCGCAGATGATCTTGAGTTCGTAGGCGATGCGCTCGACGACTTCTTTGGGAACCTTCTCGCCCCAGCGTTCTTTGGCGCCTTCGCGCGCGAGGTGCTCGAGATATGCGCGGTCGTCTTTGAAACCTGCCGGAATCGGGAAGTTCGGCAGCACGTACTTGCCGAACTCGATTGAAGTGTTCGCGCGTTCGGCGATCCATAATGTGTTGTCGCAGGCGTCGGGTGTCTCGGCAAAGAGCTGTCGCATCTCCGCCGCGGTCTTTAGGTAGTGCTCTTCGCCCTCGAAACGGAAGCGATTCGGATCGTTGATGGTGCAGCCTGTCTGCACGCAGAGCAGCGCATCGTGCGCCTCGGCGTCATGGCGATGCACGTAGTGCGAGTCGTTCGTCGCCAACAACGGAGCATCGATTTCGCGAGCGATCTTGATGAGGTCGGCCATGGTGCGGCGCTGCTCCGCAAGACCGTGGTCTTGCAGCTCAACGAAGAGGTTGTCTCGACCAAAGATCTCTTGCAGTCGCGCCGCCGTCTGCTTGGCTTCGGCGTAGTTGTCGCGCAGCAGTGCTTGCAGCACGTGGCCACCGAGGCACCCAGTGGTGGCGATGAGACCGTCGTGGTGACGCTCGAGGATCTCCCAGTCCATGCGTGGCTGGTAGTAGTAGCCCTCGAGGAAGGCCAGGCTCGAGAGCTTGATGAGGTTGCGGTACCCAGTGTTGTTCTCGCACAACAGGGTGAGGTGGTAATACAGCTTGCGCCCGGCCTCGGTGTCGCCGCCGGAGTCGTCAAGTTTGCCTCGACGCTGCGGTCGCTCGAATCGCGACTCGTAGGCCATGTACGCCTCGGTGCCGATGATGGGCGTGATGCCGCCGCTACGACACGCCTCGTAGAAGTCGAGGACTCCGTACATGTTGCCGTGGTCGGTGATGCCGATGGCGGGCTGGCCGTCGCTGACGGCGCGCTCAACAAGCTCGTCGATGCGTGCAGCGCCGTCGAGCATCGAAAACTCAGTGTGCACATGCAGGTGGGTGAAGGACGAAGACATCGGCAGGACTGCCGAGAGTACCAGCGGGTTGTTGCGCTACTCGACAACGTGTCGCTGAGCGCGCGACAATGCCGCTTAGATGTACGGGCCTGAGCGCTCGGGCTGTTGGTTGCCCGACGGCGGCAACTGTCGCATCTGCTCGAGTTGCTGACGCGCTGCCAACTGTTGTGCAAAGAGTGTCGCTTGAATGCCGTGGAAGAGGCCTTCGAGCCAACCGACGAGTTGCGCCTTTGCCACTCGCAGCTCTGCTTCGCTCGGCACGACTCCTTCTTTGAACGGCAACGCCAGCGTCTGCAACTCTTCGCGCAAATCGGGCGAGATTGCCTCTGCCAATTCCACGATGGAACGCTCGTAGATCTCAGCCAAGCGCTCGCGGCTCGGCGTGTCGAGCTGCATCTGGCGAACTTCGTCGAGCAATCCCTTGATCATCGACCCGATGCGCATGACTTTGGCCGGCTCTTGCACCGTCTCTGACGCGGCGATGGCGGCGTCGCCGTTGACACTGGTGCCGACGAGCTCGTTGGCGCCACCCAATTGCACACCGTTCACCAATTCGCCTCGTTCGGGAGTATCGCTCGCCATGACTGACCTTGTTCTATCAGCCGATTGCCCAGTTGAGGGTGACGAAGAGCGTGACTTGCTGCATTCTCGACGAAGATCGAGAGTCGACAGGCGGCACTCTCAGCTACCAGCGACAGCCAAGAGCGGTACATCAATCTCCTCGGTCGTGAGCGAACCGTGGCGACACTGCAATTCGAAATACGTCTTGTCGGCGGGGTCGTCAAAACTCACGTCGGTGCGGGCCATGACGGCAACGTCGCCGAGTCGGCGTCGCACGACGTCGGAAACTCGCGGACCGAAGAATCCCCCGTCGATCATCTCGTCGCGCGTCATCACCCACGCGTGGTGCCCGTGATGAGTGCGCGCTGCCGCAACGACTTCGTCGATCCGCTCGCCTTTCACGTGCAGCCACCGGAAACGCCCCTCACCCGACTGGTGCGAGAGGAGTCGCGTGACATCAGCATGCAGCATCGTGGTGTTGTTGCCCACCATCACTTGGCCGTGGTCTGCAGTTACAAGCAAGACTGCGCCAGGTGGGAGCACCGACGCCAACTCGGCGACGAGCCGGTCGGTGGTGCGCAGTTCAGAGTCGTAGTACTCGCCGAATCCCCTCTCGTGCGCGATTTTGTCGATGCAGTCGTAATAGCAGTAGACGAACTTCTCGCCAGCCCGCAACTGCGCACGAACGTCGACGACCATGCTTGAGACGGCGCGCCAGCTGAGCGCTCGTTGGTCGCGCAAATGCGACTCGGTGAATGCGGTTCCGTCGAACTCAGCTTTCGAGAGCACCGGGACGCTCCCGCCCAAGAAGGGCGGACATGGCTGCACGTCGCGCGGCGCAAGTCGCCGCCGCACGTCACCGCGCGCATCGGCCCAACGAAGCATCTGCACGACGTTGCCGGCGAAGTCGATGCGGTATCCGACGAGCCCGTGCTCGCCCGGCGTTGCGCCCGTCGCGATCGACGTGAGGGCCGTGAC